>JBDGSW010000126.1:0-42713 GCA_042217345.1 Haloarculaceae archaeon | reverse complement strand
GGAACACAAGGGCGAGTACGCCAACGTCATCGCGCAGTTCGCCGACGACATCGCCGACGGCGACGCGCCGGTGCTGTACGGCGACGGCGAGCAGACCCGCGACTTCACGCACGTCGACGACATCGTCCGCGGGCTCGAACTCGCCGCCGACAACCGCCTGACGGGGATCTACAACCTGGGCACCGGCGAGGCCTACAGCTTCAACACGGTGGTCGAGCTGCTCAACAAGGAACTCGGGACCGACGTCGCGCCCGAATACGTCGAGAACCCGATCCCCGAGGACGTCTACGTCCACGACACCTGCGCCGACGCCTCGAAGATGCGCGAAGCGACCGGCTGGGAGCCCGAGATCTCCTTCGCGGAGGGCATCGAGCGCGTCTGCGCGCAGTACCAGTAGGCTCGCCCGATCGAAACCCCCGATTTTTGTGCGCTCGGGACGGTGTAGTCGGTGATGGACGGACCCGTACGGATCACCGGCGTGCCGATGGACCTGGGCGCCGACCGCCGCGGCGTCGACATGGGCCCGTCGGCGGTCAGGTACGCTGGCCTCGCCGACGAACTGACGTCGCTGGGCATCGCGACCGAGGACGGCGGCGACGTTTCCGTTCCCAGACACGAGGAATCGGACCCGGACGACGGCGAGCCGCCAGCGGGCGAGGCCAAGTACCTCGCCGAGACCGAGACGGTCTGCCGGCGGGTGGCCGGGGCGGTGGAGTCGACCGTCGACGCCGACGAGTTCCCGCTGGTGCTGGGCGGCGACCACTCCATCGCGATCGGGACTGCCGCGGGCGTCTCCCGCGAGTACGAGACGGGCATCGTCTGGTTCGACGCCCACGGCGACTTCAACACGCCGGCGACGACGCCGAGCGGCAACGTCCACGGCATGAGCCTCGCGGCCATCCTCGGCCTGGGCGAGTTCGGAGCCACCGACTGGGCTCCCGCGCCGAACGTCCCCGCGGAGAACGTCGCGCTCGTGGGCCTGCGCGACCTCGACCCGGGTGAGCGCAAGAACATCCGGGAGAGCGACGTCACGGCGTACATCATGACCGACCTCGACGACCGCGGCGTCACCGAGATCGTCGAGGAGGCCCTGGACGTGGCACTCGACGGCCCCGAGCGCGTCCACGTCAGCCTCGACCTGGACTGGCTCGACCCGACGGAGGCCCCCGGCGTCGGGACGGCCGTCCGCGGCGGGGTGTCCTACCGGGAGGCCCACGCCGCGATGGAACTGGTCGCGACCCGGCTTGCCAACCCCGGCCTGCTCGCCGGCCTGGAACTCGTCGAGGTGAACCCGATCCTCGACCAGCACAACAAGACGGCGGAACTCGCGGTCGAACTCGCCGCGAGCGCGCTCGGGAAGTCGATCCTCTAGGGGGAAAGATCCAACCGCCGGGCCCGCGAGAGGCGAGTCGATGGACTTCGCCGACAGACGCCTGATCGACCTGAGCATCGGCCTCGAACCCGGCGCCGAGAGCGAGCCGTTCCCGCCGGACGTCGAGTACTTCGACCACGCCGAGGGCGCGGCCATGCTCGCCGCGAACCTCCAGTCGCAGGGCCACGACGTCGAGGCCGCGGACTTCCCCGACCGCCAGGGCCTCGCCTGGGAGCAGGTGACCGCCATCCCCCACGCCGGCACGCACCTCGACGCGCCCTGGCACTACGGCCCCGAGACCGACGGCGAACCCGCCAGGACCGTCGAGGAGATCCCGCTGGAGTGGTGCTGCGGGAACGCCGTCGTGCTGGACTTCACCTGGAAGCAAGCCCGAACCGAGATCACGCCCGAGGAGATCGACGCCCAGCTCGACGAGCTCGATCACGAACTCGCCGAGGGGGAGCTCGTCTTCCTCGAGACGGGCGCCGACGACCTCTGGGGCTCCGAGGAGTACCTGACCGAGTTCCCCGGCATGAGCGCGGCCGCCACCGAACACCTCGTCGACCAGGGGATCAGGGTGATCGGCACCGACGCGTACGGCTTCGACAAGCCCTTCACCGAGATGGGGCGGCGCTACGTGGAGAGCGGCGACGACGCCGAACTCTGGCCGGCCCACTTCGCCGGCCGCGACCGCGAGTACTGCCAGATCGAGAAGCTCGCGAACCTCGACGCGCTCCCCCGACGGACGGACGTGCCGGTCGTGAGCTTCCCGATCAAGATCGCGGACGCGAGCGGCGGTTGGGTGCGGCCGGTGGCGTTCGTCTGAACGGCGGACCGGTGGCCCTCACGCCAGTAGCGCCGGCACGTCGGCGATGGAGTCGACCACGTAATCCGGCTCGACCTCGCTGTCGACCACGTCCGCCCGCGACGCGACGCCGGTGAGCGCGAGCACGGTCGTCATGCCGGCGCGCTCGCCGAGCGCGAGGTCGGTGTCCAGCCGGTCGCCCACCAGGATGCACTCCTCGGGCGGGACGCCCAGGGCCTCCGTGGCGGCGTCGACGGCCTCGGGCGAAGGCTTGCCCATGATCCGGTCGGGCGCGCGGTCCGCGACGGCCTCGATCGCACCGATGATCGCCCCCGACCCGGGGACCATCCGCCCGCCGGTCGCCGGCACGATCCGGTCGGGATCGGTGCCGACGAACGCCGTCTCGCCGTCTTCGAGCGCGCGCAGGCCGTCGGTCATGTCGTCGTAGTCGAACTCGCGGGTCCAGGAAGCGACCAGGACCTCGGCGGCGGCGGTGTCCCCGACCAGCCGGAGGTCGGCCGCCCGGAACTGCTCGCGCAGGCCCGGCGCGCCGATCACGAAGATCGCGTCGTCAGCGTGGTGCGCCCGGAGGTAATCGGTCGTGACGGTGCCGGCCGAGAGGACCTCGCGCTCCTCGACGGCGATGCCGAGTTCGCCCAGGCGCTCGACGTACGCCGCGCGGGTCTTCGTGGGGTTGTTCGAGAAAAACAGCAGCGAGAGGCCGGCGTCCCGGAGGGCATCGACGGTCTCGGCCGCACCGGGGAGCAACTCGCCCCCGCGGTAGACGGTTCCGTCGAGGTCGAGGACGGCGCCGCGGTAGCTCATGCCCTGGTTGGGGCGGGCCGAGCCCAAAACGTCGCCGGTGTGATCGCGCGGTCACGGCGTCCGCACGCCGGACACCTCGAAGCGCGCACCGCCGGCCTCGCTGCCGGTGGCGGCGACGGCCCAGCCGTGCGCGTCGGCGATTTCGGCGACGATCGCCAGGCCGAAGCCGGTCCCCTCCTCGGAGGTGCTGTAGCCCGCGTCGAACACGCGCTCGCGCCGGTCAGGGGGGACGCCGGGGCCGTCGTCGGCGACGTAGAAGCCGTCGCCGCCGGGGAGGTCGCCCACGCGAATCGCGGTCAGGCCCCCGTCGTCGGCCGGTGCGTCGGTGGCCGGCGGCTCCGCGCCCGGGGACCCGTGCTCGATGGCGTTGCGGAACAGGTTGCTGAGCAGTTCCTGGAGGCGGTCGGGGTCGGCGACGACCTCGACGGTCGCGTCGGCGACCAGGCCGACGTCGCCGGACTCGACGAACGGCCAGACGGCCTCGGCGGCGTCGGCGACGGCCGTCGGCTCGGGGTCCTCGACGGTCGCGCCCTGGCGGGCCAGCGAGAGGAGGTCCTCGATCAACCCGACCATGCGGTCGTGCGCGCGCTCGATCGACCGCAGTTCCTCGGGCGGGTCGGCGAAGTGCTCGGCGAGCAGCGCGGTGTTGACCTGCGCGACGTCGAGCGGGTTGCGCAGGTCGTGGCTCACCATGCTGGCGAACGACTCCAAGCGCTCGTTCTGGCGGGTCAGCTCGCGCTCGCGCTCGATGCGCTCGGTGACATCCCGGGCGATGAGCTGGAAGGTCTCCCGACCCGTCTGTACCTCGACGGGCACGAACACGTTGCTGAAGTAGCGGTCGTCGACCGCGGTCTCGACCGACCGCGACTCGTTGCGCCGGACGGCCTCGCGCCCCGCGGCCAGCCACTCCGCGCCGATCCCGTCGGGGAGCCGATCGTCGATCGCCGAGCCGACGACCTCGTCGGCGGGTGCGTCGGCCAGTTCGGCGAACGCGGGGTTGGCGGCGAGGACCTCGCCGTCGGTGCTCACCTGCGCGACTGCGTCGGGCGTGTTCTCGACGAGGCGCTCGTACCGGCGCCGCGCGCGGCGCTGCTCGACGGCGCTGCGGACGCGCTTTGCGAGCTGCTGGTACTGCTGGTCCTCGACGACCTCGAGCTTGAGGACGTAGTCGGAGACGCCGGCGGAGATGGCCCGGGCGGCCACCGCCTCGGTCCCGCGGCCGGTCAGCAGAACGAACGGGAGGTCGCCGTGGCGCTCGCGGATCCGCGAGAGCAGCTCGAGCCCGTCGATGCCTGGCATCTCGTAGTCGCTGACGACGCAGTCGACGGGCGCCTCGCCGATGACAGCCAGCGCCTCGTCCGGCCCGCCGGCCCAGCGGGCGTCCATCCCGTGTTCGCTCGCCAGCGTGTCCGCGGTCATCTCCGCGAAGAAGTCGCTGTCGTCGACGACCAGCACGTGAATCGGTTCAGCCATGCCGACCAGTCCCGTCGGTGCGGGCCCGCCGCTCCTCCGACCCAGCGACGGGACCCGTCGGTGCGCGCTGTGTGTTCACTGTCACCACGGACGGCGGCCGCGGCCAAATACCCTCCGGGTCTGACAGGCTCAGGCGCGGTGGCGGGCGGCCCACCGCGGCCCGGCGCGATCGGCGAGGACGACGCCGACGGCCGCCGCCAGGATCGAGACGGCCAGCGCGCCGACGGTCGTCGGGAGCGGGGCCTCGGGGTAGACCAGCGCGGCGACCAGCAGCGGAACGGCAACGACGGCCAGCGCGGCGCCGAACGCCAGGAACAGCGGCGTGTCGAACAGCAGCTCCGTGGGCGAGAGCCCGGTCACGAAGGCCGTCACGCCGAAGACGTACACGGCGACCAGCGGCAGGACGACGACGCCGACCGCCAGCTCGGCGACCGGGAACCACAGTGTCGCCAGCGCGAGGTAGGCGAACCCGGCCGGGATCGACAGCAGGAGGTACGCCCGGCGCTTGCCCGCGAACACCGCCGACAGCGAGATCGGGTACCGGCGGTACTCGGCGGGCGCGTCGAACTGCGTCACCCAGCTGTAGGTGGTGAACGCCCCGAGCCCGAGCAGCGTCCCGAGCGCGATGCCCGGCGAGGGCGACAGCCCAGTCGCGGCCGTGATCTGCGTCAGCAGGAAGCCCGTGACGGCGAACAGCACGCCCATCGAGAACAACACCTTCCAGACCGAGCCGCTCGAGCGCGACAGCTCCAGGACGGCCCGCGTCGCGACGCCGGTCTCGTCGTCGAACCACGACCTGAGGGTCGTGAACCGCTCGGTTGCGCTGCGCTGACCGCCGCTCTCGACCGGCCGGAAGGTCAACGGGCCGGCGACGCCGAAGACGACGATCGGCGCGAATCCGGCGACGAACGTCGCGAGTGCGGGATTCCGGTAGAACGCGTACGGCGTGAACGCGAGGACGTCGACGTGGTAGACGACGGCCGCGACGGCGACGAGGGCCGCGGGAAGCAGGACGGCCAGCCGGCTCCGCGTCGCGACACCGGCGATCGTCAGCGAGAGCGTCACGCCGAGGCCGAACGCGCCGACGAGCGTCAGCCAGAGCAGCAGAACGGCCAGGGGCGGCTCCCCGGCCGCCAGCGCGCTCGGGACCGCGGCCAGCCCGATCGGCGCCAGGAAGAACGCGGCGTAGTACACCAGGTCCTTCACGAGGAAGACGGCGAGCAGGCGATTCCACGAGACCGGTAGCGTGCGCGCCGAGAACACCAGCAGCGTCACGTCCCCGAGGACGTCCCGGAGCGCGTCACGGCCCACGAGGCCGATCGTGCCGACCTGCAGGCCGAAGAAAAACACCAGTCCGTGGAGGCCGGCGACGATCGCGTCGAAGGACGTCCCCGTGTAGCGGAGGAGCTCGAACCCGCCGGCGGCCACGACGAGGATCGCCAGCGGGAAGGCGCCGAAGCGGCCGCCGCCGAAGCGCTCGCGGTGCAGGCGCCACTCCTCGCGCAGCATCCGGCCGAACAGCTCGGTGGTCAGGCTCATAGTCAGTCGTCGGCCGCCCCGGCGACGGCCGCGCCGTCGTCGTCGACCTCCGCGCGGAACACGTCGAGCAGGCGCTGGCCCCCCTGCAGCTCGCGCGGGTCGCGCTCGGCGACCAGCCGGCCGTCGTTGACGATGGCCACCTGCGTGCACAGCTCCTCGGCGACGTCGATGAAGTGCGTCGAGAGAAAGACGGTGTTGCCGCGCTCGCAGTACTCGACGAAGTGCCCCTTGATCTGCTCTTGCATCAGCGGGTCGAGGTTGACCAGCGGCTCGTCGATGAACACCAGCTCCGGCTCGTGGACGAACGCCGCCGCGAGCATGACCCGCTGGCGCTCGCCCTCCGAGAGGTCCGAGGCGAGCGTGTCCAGTTTCTCGCGGAACTCGAAGCGGTCGGCCCACTCGTCGATCTTCTCGGTCACGTCCGGCAGCTCGCGGACGGCTCCGACGAACTCCAGGTACTCCCGCGGCGTGAGGAAGTTCGGCGGGTCCTCGCGCTCGGGGAGGATCCCCACGTCGCGCCGGACCGCCAGCGGCTCGGTCACGGGGTCGTGACCGAGCACCGTTGCCGAGCCCGACGTGGGGTCGAGCTGGCCGGTCAGGATGTCGATCGTGGTGGTCTTGCCCGAGCCGTTCGGGCCCAGCAGTGCGAACAGCTCGCCCTCCGGCACCGTCAGCGTGAGGTCGGACAGGGCCGTCAGGTCGCCGAACCGCCTGGTCAGGCCGACCGTCTCGATGGCGGACATTTGCGGACTAGTGGCCGAGCGCTCGCAAAAACGTTCGCCCGGTTTTGCGGCTACAACCCGAGACCCTCACTGCGTTCGATACTTGTGTGGGGTCACATCTGACGGTGAACGGTTTTGTCGGCGGGCGTCCCACGCGAACACACGACCCCCGGGTGCGCGCCCGGTGGGGGGTGACTCATGACCGACATCGACGCAGACTTCGAGACGATCCGCATCGAATCGCCAGCCGAGTACGTGGGCGAACTCGTCCTCGACCGCCCCGACAGCATGAACACCGTCAACCGGGAGATGCTCGAGGAACTCGGCGAGGCCATCGATCTCCTGGAGGCCGACGAGGACGTCCGCGCCATCTACGTCACCGGCGAGGGCGAGAAGGCCTTCTGCGCCGGCGCCGACGTTCAGTCCACCGGCGCGATGGACCACCGCGAGGGCGTCGAGCACTCGCGGCTCGGCCAGCAGACGTTCGGTCGCCTGCGTGAGTCCGACCTGCCCGTCGTCGCCGGCATCGACGGCTACGCGCTGGGTGGCGGCCTCGAGCTGTCGATGTGCGCCGACCTGCGCGTCGCCAGCGAGTCCTCCCAGCTCGGCCTGCCCGAGCACAACCTCGGCCTGCTGCCGGGATGGGGCGGCACCCAGCGCCTCCAGCGCCTCATCGGCGAGAGCGCCGCCAAGTACGTGGTGTTCACCGCCGATCGGCTCTCCGCCGAGCGGATGCGCGAGTTCGGGTTCGTCCACGAAGTCTACCCCGACGACGAGTTCGAGGAACGGGCCCTCGAGTTCGCCGAGCAGATCGCGGGCGGCCCGCCGATCTCCCAGCGCTACACCAAGCGCGCGATGCGCGAGGGCTGGGACGACATCGACGCCGGCCTGGAGATCGAGGCCCAGGCGTTCGGCCACCTGCTCGACTCCGAGGATCTGGCCGCGGGCATCACCGCGTTCGTGACCGACTCCGAGCCGGAGTTCGAGGGCAAGTAACGCCACCGGGGGACGGCTCGCAGATCGCTTCGTTCTCCACTCGTCATTCCGAGGAAAAGACGATCTCCTCGATCACGTGGCGCGGATTCTCGTCGTCGTCGCCCTCGTACTTGTACCGGACGCCCTCCTCCTCGTCGGTGGTGTTCTGGTGGGAGCCGTCGCAGAACGGATAGTCCGCCGAGAGGCCGCACTGGCAGATGGCGATGTTCCCGCGCTCTTCGAACTCCTCCTCGTCGACGATTCGCGGACCGTGCGCGTCGTGAGTGATCTCTCGGGACACACCAGGTGGTCGGTCGGGAGCGGATTAGACCTTGTGGCGCGGCGCTCAGACGTCCGCCGGGTGCTCGACGCGGCGGTAGAGAGCGCCGCCGACGGCGAAAACCACCGCGGCCGCCGCGACGCCGACGACAGCCAGCCCCGGGAGCACGCCCAGCTCGAACAGGCCCCCGGCGACGAACACCGCTGCGGCCGCGCCCTGCATGAAAGCCGTCGGCAGGTACCGCTCGGCCGTCTCCCCGACGAAGGCGTCCAGGCCGGTCCTGACCGCGAGGCCGATCCAGGCGCCGGCGAAGACCGCCACCGGCGAGCCGGGGAACGTCGCGCTCAGGTCGATCGTCAGCAGCTGCGTCTTGTCGCCGACTTCCGCGACGGCGATGGTGGCGAACGCGATCACGAACGGGCCGGCCCCGCGCAAGCGGTCGCGGATCGAGTCCGGGAGGACGCTGTCGAGCATGGCCGCCTCGTCGGACTCCCGCTGGGAGTTCCTGTACAGCCCGTAGGCCTCGTAGGCCGCCCAGAGGCCGAAGACCAGGAACAGCCCGCCGGTCACGTACTCCAGGGTGGCAGCGGGGGCCGCGCGGACGATCGCGGCCCCGATCGTCACCTCGATCGCGTTCCAGATCGCGAAGGCCGTCACCGCGCCCGCGAACACCCGCTTCGCGTCGTAGACCGACGCCAGCGTGATGACCGCCAGCTGCCCCTTGTCGCCGAAGGTGGCGAAGAAGTTGCTGATCGCCGACGCGAGGAACGGCCCGAAGTGGCGATACCTGGTGACGACCCGATCCAGCCCGCTCACGAGCGGGATCACGTGGTCCATCCGGCCACGAATTAGAACTGTCTAAACTAATCCTTTGTGTCTCCGTAAATCAATTGGCGACCGGGACTGACCGGTCCGGCGTCACCTGCTCGATCGGGCGGGCCGGCGACGGAGCGGGTAGCGCGCGTCCACCGCGGGGGCCGCGAGACGGCCCGGTGTCGGGCGACCCGAACTGTTAAACGCCCGACGGGCACAGGGAGGGGCATGGCACGGCGACGCCGGCGGGCGTACTACTACCTCGGGGCCATCGCCGGCGTGACGCTCCTGTATACGATCGCGTACATGTACGGCATGACGTACCTGGAGGGCGAGCCGCGCACCCTCCTGGAGTCGTTCATGCAGGTCGTCGAGACGTTCACGACGACCGGTTTCGGCGAGGACGCGGGGCTGTGGACGTCGCCGTGGATGCTGCTGTTGATAATCCTGATGCAGGCCAACGGCGTGTTCTTCATCTTCATGGCGCTGCCGCTGTTCGTCGCACCCTGGATCGAAGAGCGCCTGTCGACCAGTCCGCCGACGGCGGTCACCGACCTCACCGATCACGTCCTCGTCTGTTCGTACACCTCGCGGGGCCAGACGCTGATCGACGAACTGGAGGCGCTCGACGTGCCGTACGTCGTGATGGAGGCCGACCGCGAGCGGGCGACCGAGCTCTACGAGTCCGACGTGCGGGTCGTCCACGGCGACCCAGAGTCCGAGGAGACGCTGGCGAACGCCGGCGTCGACCGCGCGCGGGCCGTTGTCGCCGACGTCGACGACGAGACCAACGCCAGCATCGCGCTGACGAGCTCGCAGCTCGCGCCCGACGCGGAGCTAATCACCTTCGTCGAGGACCCCGACCTCGCGCCGTACCACCGCTACGCCGGCGCCGACTACGTGTTTTCGCCGCGCCAGCTGATCGGCGAGAGCCTCGCCGAGAAGGTCACGACGGGGATCACCGCGGAGGTGGGCGACGCCGTCGAGATCGGCGAGGACTTCGAGATCGTCGAGTTCCCCGTCCAGTCGGGCAGCGACCTCGCAGGGCGGCGCGTCGCCGACAGCCAGATCCGCGAGCGCACGGGCGCGAACGTGATCGGCGCCTGGTTCCGCGGGGAGTTCGCCTCGCCGCCGTCGCCCGACCGCCGCATCGACGACCAGACCATCCTGCTTGTGTCCGGCCGATCCGACCAGCTCGAACGCCTGAAGGAGCTGACCCGCTCGGAGAAGCGCGGCCGTCGCCGCGGCCGGGTGCTCGTCGGCGGCCACGGCGAGGTCGGGTCGACGGTCAAACGCGAGGTCAGTTCGGCGGGCATCGACTGCGTCGCCATCGACACGGACGACCACGACGGCGTGGACGTCGTCGGCGACGTGACCGACGAGGCCGTCCTCCAGAGCGCCGGCGTCGAAGACGCCAGTACGGTCATCCTGGCGCTGTCTGACGACACCATGACCGTCTTCGCAACGCTGGTCGTCCGCGAGATCGCCCCCGAGGTCGAGATCGTCGCCCGCGCCGACCAGACCGAGAGCGTCCGGAAGCTCTACCAGGCCGGCGCGGACTACGTGCTGGCGCTGGCGACCGTCAGCGGCCGCATGCTCGCCGCGACCATCCTCGGCGAGGACGTCATCACCTTCGGTCAGCAGGTCGAGGTCGTCCGCTTCGACGCCGGCCCGTTCGCGGGCCGGTCGCTCGGCGAGTCGAACATCCGCGCCGTCACGGGCGTGACGGTGGTCGCCGTCGAGCGCGACGGCGAGGTCGTCACCGACCTCGGCCCCTCGTTCACCTTCGAGCCCGGCGACAGTCTGGTCGTCGCCGGCCCCGACGCGAGCATCACCGAATTCGCCGCCCGCTACGACTGACTGCCCTCGACGATGCCGAGGCGCCGCCGGAGGGCGTTGGCCGTCCAGACGCTCCAGGCTGCCAGGATCACCGCCCCGACGGTCTCGGGGATCGCCATGCCCGGACGCACGACGTCGAGCCCGCCCAGCCAGGCCCACAGCACCCAGGTCAGGAGGTTGGCCAGTCCGAGCGCGATCGTGACCCAGCCGCGCCGGTCGTCGCCGGCCCCGACCTTACCCGCGCCGTAGGTCACCAGCGACGCCGACAGCAGTACGTAGAACGCCGACGCGACGAGGACGTGCGGCGAGAGCGGGAGGTGAAACACCCCGATCAACGCCATCGCGATCGCCGTCGCGCCGAACAGCGCGATCCCGACGAGTTCGCCGAGCGTCCGCGCCGCACGGTACAGCACGTAGCCGAACCCGAAGGCGACGAGGCCCCCGAGGATCAGGCCGCCGTTGAACAGCAGGAACGTCGTCGGCGTCGACACGGCTCCGCCGGTCTCGCCCAGCGCCGACAGCGGGTCGTGGGTCCAGGAGAACGACGGCGACAGCAGGGTCGCGAGGAGTATCGCACAGAGCGTGACGATCGGTGCGGCGTAGCCGGCCCAGGAACTCACTCGTTGCGCCGTCTCGGTCATGCTCTCACCGTACCCACTCCGCTCCTATCAAAGTTCACACAGTGGACCCGGCGAGTGCGGGCGGGCGGCCATCGGCCGAGCGACCGTCTCAGCGGAAGCGGTCGTCGCTCTCGCTGTCGAAGTGGCCCGTGATCGGGATGCGGTTGTCCGTCGGAAACGTCAGCGGCGCGCCGGCGGCCGTGGACTCTCGAGCTGCATCGAGATCGCCGTCGCCGTCGGCGGTGGAGTCGGTATAGTCGACGTCTGCGTCTGTGCTCGGGTCGGTCGCGGTCTGCGTACGTGTGCTCATTGATTCGGGTGGTCGCGGGCGGTCGGAGACGGTGCTGCTCGCAGTCAGGGGAGAAGGAGGCCACGTACGCGTACGAGCGGCGTCATCTGTCACCCCATCGTACGACCCCATCCATAATAAACGTTCATGTATGTCGACCGTTCACAGCCCTCACTCGTCGTCGCCGTCGCCTTCGGCCGCGGCCGCGAAGTGGTCGGCGGTGATTCGCACCTCGCCGGCGCGTTCTCGGGCCTCCTCGGGGTCGTGCTCTGCGGCGAACTGGCGGATGGCACGCATCGAGGCCTCGCGGACGAGCGCGGCCAGTTCCGCGCCAGTGTATCCCTCGGTCTCGCTGGCGAGATCGTCGAGGTCGACGTCCTCGGCGAGAGGCTTGTCGCGAGCGTGGACCGCGAGGATCTCGCGTCTGGCCGCGGCGTCGGGCTCGGGGACCTCGACGTGTTCCTCGAGGCGGCCGGGTCGCAACAGGGCGGGGTCGAGGGCGTCGATGCGGTTGGTGGCCGCCACGACCACCAGCGAGGGGTTCTCCGCGAGGCCGTCGAGCTCGGTCAGCAGCTGGGAGACGACGCGCTCGGTCGCCTCGTGGCCCTCGCCGCGGCGGCCGGCGACGGCGTCGATCTCGTCGAAGAAGACGATCGACGGCGCGGCCTGGCGGGCCCGGTCGAACACCTCGCGGACGGCCTTCTCGGACTCGCCGACGTACTTGTCGAGCAGCTCCGGCCCGGCGACGTGGATGAAGTTGACGTCGGTCTCGCCGGCCAGCGCGCGAGCGAGCAGGGTCTTGCCGGTCCCGGGCGGCCCGTACAGCAGGATGCCCGACGGCGGTTCGGTGTCGGTGGCGTCGAACAGCGCCCGGTAGGTCAGCGGCCACTCGACGGCCTCTCGCAGCTTCGCCTTGGCGGCCGCCAGGCCGCCGACGTCGTCGAAAGTGACTTCGGGCGACTCGGCGACGTACTCGCGCATGGCGGAGGGGTCGACGGTCGCCAGCGCGGCCTCGAAGTCCGCGCGTGTCACCACGGGGTCCTCGCGGGTGCGCCGGAGCGCGACCATGGCCGCCTCGGTCACCAGCGAGTGCAGGTCCGCGCCGACGAACCCGTGCGTCCGGCCGGCGATCCAGTCCAGGTCGACGTCGTCGGCGAGCGGCATGCCCCGCGTGTGGACGTCGAGGATCTCGCGGCGGCCGCCCTCGTCGGGGACGCCGATCTCGATCTCGCGGTCGAAGCGCCCGCCGCGGCGCAGCGCCGGGTCGATGGCGTCGACGCGGTTGGTCGCGCCGATGACGATCACCTGGCCGCGGTCCTCGAGCCCGTCGAGAAGCGTCAGCAGCTGGGCGACCACGCGGTTCTCCATGTCGGCGTCCGCGTCGCGCGTCCCCGCGATGGAGTCCAGCTCGTCGACGAACAGGATGGCTGGCGCGTTCTCGGCGGCGGTCCGGAACGCCTCGCGGAGCTGCTCTTCGCTCTCGCCCTTGTACTTCGAGACGATCTCGGGCCCGGAGATAGTCTGGAAGTGGGCGTCGACCTCGTTGGCGACCGCGCGGGCGATCAGCGTTTTGCCGGTGCCCGGCGGGCCATACAGCAGCACGCCCTTCGGCGGGTCGATCCCCAGCCGGCGAAACAGGTCGGGCTCGGACAGGGGCAGCTCGATCATCTCGCGGACGAGATCGAGCTCCTCGTCGAGGCCGCCGATGTCCTCGTAGGTGACGCCCAGCTCGCGCGCGTCCGGGACGACCGCCTCCTCGGCGTCCCCGGCGCCTGTCGTGGACCGCCCAGCGGCGCCGTCACCGAGGTCGAGGTCGATCGGGTCCTGGACCGTCACCTCGGTCGTCTCTGTGACGCGGACGGGGCCGTCGGGGTCGGTCAGCGAGACGCCGAAGACGCCCAGACCCTCGACGTGGACGCGTTCGCCCTCGCGGACCGGGCGGTCGAGCAGGCGCTCGCGGACGAGCGCGGCGGCGTCCTCGTCGGGCGGCAGCGACTGGGTGGGGCGGACGGCGACCAGTTCGGCGTCGGCGACGGACGTGGCGCTGACGGTGACGACGTCGCCGATGGTGACGCCGGCGTTGGCGCGCGTGTCGGCGTCGATGCGGACGACGTCGGCGGGGCCGTCGCCCATCGGCCAGACCTTCGCCACCGCGTCGCGCTCGCCGTGGACGACGACGGGGTCGCCGCTGAGCACCCCCAGCTTCCGGCGCGCCGACTCCGAGAGGCGGGCGACCCCGCGTCCGGCGTCGCGCTTGTCGGCACCCTTGACGGTGAGCCTGACGCCCTCGACGGTGTCCCGACTCATGGGCGGCCTTGCGGCCGGACGCTCTTGAGCGTTCCCGAAGAAACGCCTATGGCGCCGGACGTGCCAAAGCATCCCATGGTCGAGCAGACCGAACGCGAGGACGGAACCTGGTACGCGTGTGAGAAGTGCGGACTCATGTTCGACGACCGGTCCGACGCCCGCGACCACGAGGGCAACTGCGACGCCGAGGACCCCTCCTACATCCAGTGAGTCACGCGCAGGGAGACCCCTCGCCAGCGTGACGGCCGTCGGCCGTCCGGCGAAGCTTTTCCCGTCGCGCCGTCGAACAGTCCGTGCGCATGAAGCGCCGCCTCGCCCTGTCGCTGGTCGTCGTCCTCGCCGGTTGTGCTGGCCTTCCACAGCCCGACGCCGGAGGCAACTCTCCCGGTGGTGTTGCGCCCGCCGACTCGCCCGACGGGCCCGCCGGTGGCTACGAGTCGGAGCCGGATCCCGCCCGGACCCCGGTGCCGGCCGTCCGCCGGCGGTCGTCGCCACCGGTGGCCGTCAACGCCTCGACCCTCTCGGGCGGCCCCCGCGCGATCACCGTCGGCCTGGTCGAGAACGAGTCGGCGACCGGCGCCGACGCCACCGCCCTCCGCGAGGCCGCCGCGTACTGGAACACCCACGCGGGCTACGCCGACTACGACGCCTCTTTCGAGTACGTCGCCGACGCCGCCGACGCAGACGTGCGCGTCCGGATGGTCCCGAGCCCCGACCGCTGCGGGTACGAGCAGACCGACCGCGTCGTCGGCTGCGCGCCGCTGTATCCCTCCCGGGCGGCGATCGACCCGCCCGCGTCGGTGGAGATCGAGACGGGCTACGGCGAGGGGAGTACGCGGGTCATCATGATCCACGAGCTCGGCCACGTCCTCGGCGTCCGCCACGGCGAGCCGCCCCAGCGGTACATGAGCGCCAGCGCGCCGCTGTTCAGCACCGCTCAGCCCAACGCCTCGGCCCGTGCGTACCCCTGGCGGACGCGGACCTTCAGGATCTACGCCGCCCTCGACGGCGTCCCGGCGGATCGTCGCGAGACGATCAGGGCGCAGCTGCGCCACGTGGCTGACTACTACGAGCGCGTCGACGGCCGCGACCCGGCGGTGCCCGAGGATCTCTCGATCCGGCTGGTCGACGACCGAAGCCGGGCCAACGTGGTCGTACGCTTCCCCGAGCGGTTGCCCACCGGCCGAACCCGCGGGAGCACGCTCCGACGGATCGGCCGGGATCCGGACGGCGACGGGGCGATCGAGACGTACGCGAACGCGACGATCTCGGTGGCCGGCGTCGAACCTGACGCGACTGGCTGGTACGTCGGCCACTGGTTCGGGTGCGCCCTGGGCGTCGAGGCCGACGCACTCCCGGCGCCGTTCACCCGTGCCGGGCCCCGCGATCGCCGCTCGGCGTGGTGGGACCAGCCACCCTGAGTACCGGGGCGACTCACGGCCCGTCCGAGGGCCCGGCGTAGATCGCCTCGCGGGCGTGCTGGGCCTTCTCCGCCGATGAAATCGACAACACCGGGATCGGCGAGGCCGCGACGACGCGCTCGGTCGTACTCCCGAGCAGGACGTCGACGCCGTGGTGGCCGTTCGTCCCCATGACGATCAGATCCACGTCGTGGTCCGTCGCGTAGTCGACGATCGCCTCGGCGACGCTCATCCCACGGAGGACGGCCGTCTCCGTGCGGACGCCGCGGTCGGCCGCCCGCTCGGCGACGGTGTCGACCGCGTCCTGTGCGTGAGTGGTCATGGCCTCCATCGCGTCGCCGAGGCTCTCGGCGCGGAGCAACAGCGACCCCGGGCTCTCGTCGACGACGGACAGCGCGTGGAGCGTCGCGTCCGCCTCGGCGGCCAGATCGATCGCCTCCGCGACCGCCAGGTCCGCGGGCTCGCTGCCGTCGGTCGGCACGAGGATCTGGTCGTACATACCTGGGGGGTGCCACGGGCAGCGACTTAATCACCGGTCGCGGTCACAAGCCGTTTGACCCTCCCCCGCCAAGGGCGGGCAGTGACCGACGACGAGGCAGACGCGGCCGGGACCGAGGGGAGCGACGACGAGCGAGACGCCGGCGAGGGGCGAACCGACGAGCGGCCGATCGACGCCGACGCGTTCGCCGACGCCGTCCAGGACGTCGGCCGGCCGGTGTTGACCGCCTCGCAGCTTGCCCGGGCGCTGGACGTCTCCCAGGAGCGGGCGGCGGCCGCACTGGACGATCTCGTCGCGGAGGCGGCCGTCGAGTCGCTCGACGTCTCGACCGACCCCGTCGTCTACTTCCCGACCGACTGGGCGCGGCTGGCCGACCGCGAGCGCGTCGTCGTCTTCCCCGAGCGCCGCCGGATCGTCGTCGACCACCCCACGCAGTTCACCCGGGCCCAGCTCTCGCAGTTCGCCCACCTCGTGGACACGACCCACCGCGGCGGCTACCTCTACGGGGTCCGCCGCGAGGACGTCTGGAACGCGCCCTACGAGGACTTCGACGCGTTGCGGGGGACGATCCGTGACGTGTTGCCCGAGCGCTCGCCTGCCCTGGAGGAGTGGATCGAGGACCAGTGGCAGCGCGCCCACCAGTTCACCCTCCGGACCCACGAGGACGGCTACGTGGTGCTGGCGGCCGCCACGGACAACCTGATGGGCAACGTGGCCCGCGAGAAGCTCGACGGCGACCAGCTCCGCGCGCCCATCTCCGACACCGAGAGCTGGGTGGCCGAGGAGGCCGTCGCCGAGGTCAAGCGCGTCCTCTACGAGGCCGGCTACCCCGTCCAGGACGAGCGCGACCTCGAGACGGGCGAGCCTCTCGACCTCGACCTCCGCCTGGAGCTGCGCGACTACCAGCACGAGTGGGTACAGCAGTTCGTGGAGACGAAATCGGGGGTGCTCGTCGGCCCGCCCGGGGCCGGCAAGACCGTCGCTGCGCTGGGCATCCTCTCGCGGGTCGGCGGCGAGACGCTGATCCTGGTCCCCAGCCGCGAGCTCGCCGGGCAGTGGCGCGAGGAGATCCTCGCCCACACCACGCTCGCGCCCGATCAGGTCGGCGAGTACCACGGCGGCGAAAAGCAGATCCGCCCCGTCACTATCGCCACCTACCAGACCGCCGGGATGGATCGCCACCGCCAGCTGTTCGACAGCCGCGAGTGGGGGCTGGTGATCTACGACGAGTGCCAGCACATCCCGAGCGCGATCTACCGCCGGAGCGCCGACCTCCAGACCAGACACCGCCTGGGGCTGTCCTCGACGCCCGTCCGCGAGGACGACAAGGAAGAGGAGATCTACACGCTAATCGGCCCGCCCATCGGCACCGACTGGGACGCGCTGTTCGACGCGGGGTTCGTCGCCGAGCCCGAAGTCGAGATCCGGTACGTCCCCTGGGCCGACGACGACGTGCGTAACGAGTACGTCAGCGCCCACGGCCACGAGCGCCGCCAGCTCGCCGCCACCAACCCCGCCAAGGTCGAGGAGGCCCGCCACCTGCTGGCGCGCCACGCCGACATGAAGGCGCTCGTCTTCGCTGACTACCTCGACCAGGGCCGCGAGCTGTCGGCCGCGCTCGACGTCCCGTTCGTCAGCGGCGAGATGCCGCACAGCCGCCGCCAGCGCCTGCTCGAAGAGTTCCGCCGGGGCGACCGCGACACGCTCATCGTCTCCCGCGTCGGCGACGAGGGGATCGACCTCCCGGACGCCGAACTGGCCGTCGTGACGTCCGGTCTCGGCGGCTCGCGCCGCCAGGGCGCCCAGCGCGCCGGGCGCACGATGCGTCCGGAAGGGCGGTCGCTGGTCTACGTCCTCGCCACCCGGGGCAGCAACGAGGAGGACTTCGCCCAGCGGCGGATGCGCCACCTCGCCTCGAAGGGCGTCCGCGTCACCGAGGGGGAGGCCGAGGCGGCCGGCGACGACTGACCGACCTGGCGGGCCCCGGCGCGGCCACCGCCCACGCGCGAGGCGTCACTGGCCGCCGGCGCTACGCGGCGGGTTCATGAAGAGCGCGTCCGCCAGCGCGAGCACGCCGATCGCGAGCGCGCCGGCCAGCGCGGTCCGGTCGCCGATCGGGAGCAACAGTCCGAGCAGCACGCTCGCGAGGAAGGCCAGCGGCACGATCGCCAGCAACAGGTCGTACCGCGTGACCCGGGAGCCCGTCGGTCGGGTGTCGGTTCGCTCGCCGTTCTTCCTCGAGTCTCCACTCCCGAACATCGGTCAGTCACCCGTACACGCCGATGTGGCGGCCGTGAGATCAAAAATGTTTCGCCGATCCCATCCCCACGGGCCACGTCGAACGACGATTCGGCCAGTGGGAATCGTCTGCGTATTATTCGAGAATACGCGGGCGTGACGCGACGTGGCGCCTCCACACGGCGGGTACGGTGGTACGAGCGGGCCGTTAACAGGTCGCCGCGGGCACAACGACTTAGTGTGTCAGGTTCGACGTTCACCCCAGGGATGCCCTGGAACACCTGGCTCCACGGCGTTGTGTTCGCGCTCGCATTCGTGCAGCTCGTGATGTTCTGGGTCCTCTATCGCCGGTCGCAGCCGTCGGGCGTCACGAACGGGTCGGACGCGCCTGCCAGTCGGCGCCACCGCCGCCGGGACGACGCGGAGGCAACGCCCGTCACCTGCATCGATTGTGGCACCAGGAACGAGCCGCTGTACCGGTTCTGTCGCAACTGCGCCAGCAAGCTCCCGCGACCCAGGCAGTCACGCTGACCGCCGGCGTCCGAAGCGTTCTCGGACGCCGGCCACGCGTTCTCGAGCATGAGTGACGAGTTCGGTCGGCCCGCGGCCGGCCAGCGTGCGCGCGCCGTGGTCGAGGGCGAGCCCCGAACGGGGACCGTCTCGTCGGTCACGTACACGCCGAAGGGGGGCCAGCCCGTCGTCGAGTTCTCGCTGGACGATCCGACGGCGCAGGGTACCAGGGCCGTGGCGCTGTCGGTCGCCGACCTCTCGCCGATCGACGACTAGTCGACCCAGCGGGCGTCGGCGAGCGTCCGCTGGACGGCCTCCTGACCGACGGCGGTGGCGAGCGTCTCGAAGCCGGCGCGCTCGGCGCGGCCGTCGGCGTCGGCGACCAGCCGCGAGACGATGAACTCCGGGGTAGACCGGCCCACCGTTTCGAAGCGGGGCTGGTAGTCGACGCGCAGCGAGAGGTCCTGGTCGAGGCCCTCGGCGAAGATGCCGTCGGTGCGGGCGGCGTCGGGTAGCGGCTCGAGGTCCTCGGCTAGGTGCGTGACGAACGCTCCAGTCGCGCCCTGCTCGACGGTGAGCGTCACCAGCCCGTGCAGCAAGTCGGCGGCGCTTCCCGGCTCGGTGATCGCCTCGAACTCGTCGACGAGCATGAGCGTCCGTCCCGAGTCGGTCAGCGGCGGCACGATAGTCCGCAGCGTCGACTCGAGGACGCCCGCGTTGAAGCTGGCGTGACGGCGGTGGAACACGACCACGTCCACGACGCTCACCTCGGCGGCGTCGGCGGGGACGGGCAGCCCCATCTGGGCGAGCAGCTGTACCTGACAGAGCGTCTCCAGGAGGGTGGTCTTCCCGCCGCTGTTGGCGCCGGTGACGACGGTCACCTGGTCGCCGCTGGGCGGGCGCGCCTCGCCGTCGTAGGCGACGTCGTGGTCGCCGACGGCGTAGTCGACCGGTTGCACCGACTCAGCGTCGGCCGCGACGAGCGAGAGGTTCCGGGCCCGCCGCACCGCGAGCACGTCGCGGTCGTCGACGAACGTCGGCCGCGTCAGCTCGAAGGCGGCGGCGAACCGCGCCAGCGACGCGAAGAAGGCGATCTCGTCGACCGCCTCGACGGCCGCGTCGACGTCCTCGCGGGCCCGCTCGACGGCGCCCTCGAGGTCGGCGGCCACCTCGTCGGCGCGCTCGGCGACGGCCTCGCGGCGGTCGGCCGAAAGGGATCGCAGCGTCTCGGCGACGAAGCCCGCGGCGTCCGCGGCTTCGCCGGGCATGGCCTCGCGCACGGTCGACAGCGGGACGCCCGTCTCGTCGGCGACGTGGCCGGCGAACGCCTCGCGGAATTCGGCGGAGCCGCGCACGTCGCTCTGGACGGCCTCGAGGACGTCGCCCTGATTCGCCGCGAGGTCCTCGACTGCTCCGCGCTGTGCGCGCAACTCGTCGAGGCGGTCGTCGGCGCCCGATCCCACGGTCCCGTCGTCCAGCGCCGCGAGCGCCTCCGCCGCGTCCGCCAGCGCGTCGGCCTCGAGCTCGACCAGCCGGTCGAAGGGGCCGCCGGTGGCGCCCGTCTCGCGCAGCGCGAGCGCCGTGCGCACGGCACTGCGCTCGCCGCCCTCGATGCTGTCGTGCGCGTCGAAGGCGTCGACGACGGCCGTCCGGGTCGATTCGTCGAGCGCTTCCCAGGCGTCGGCGGCATCCAGCACCGAGTCGAGGCGGTCGGCCATGGCCTCGCGGTCGCGCAGCGGCGTGAGCACGCGGATGCGGTCTTCGGCGTGGCGGGTGACGGCGTAGTCGCTCGCCAGGTCGAGGATCTCCTTGTACACCGCGCGGGTGTCGCGGGTGGCGAGGACGTCCATGCCCTCGCCGCCGCTGGCCCGCCGGAGGATGCGCGTGGCGCGCCCACGGCTCAGCCCCGCGGCCATCAGCGTCCGGCTGTCGGCGGTCTCGATCGCCTCGATGGCCGCCGGTTCGCCCAGCTCGGCGGCGAGTACCTCCCTGGTCTTCGGACCGACGCCCCAGTACTCCTCCAGTCGCATACCGGCCGGTGGCGCGCCGGGGCCTTGAGCGTTCTCGAACGCCCGCCGCGCGAACCGGTCGCGACGCCAGCGTCGGCCCAGCGGCCGGCGGCGACGACCTACTCGGCGTCCTCGGGGACGTCGAAGTCGTGATAGTGTTCGCCTTTCTCCTTCGTGAGGACGTTCAGCGCGGCGGCGGCGCCGTCGCCCGCGGAGATGACCGCCTGCCACTCCTCGGCGCGGACCATCGCGCCCGTGGCGTAGGCGTTCTCGACGCTAGTCTCCATGTCGACGCCGACGGCGACGGTCCCGTCGTCGGTGAAGTCACAGCCCAGCTGCTCGGCCAGGTCGCGGTTCGCGCCGGTCGCGAGGATCACGTAGTCGGCCTCGTAGTCGTCGTCCTCCGTCGTGATCTCGAAGCCGTCGCCCTCGTCGACGACGCCCGTCACCTCGACGTCCTCGTGGCGGTCGACGCCGAAGTCGTCGACCTGCTCGCGGGCGTCCTCCATGAACGCGGTCCCGTCGACGCTGTCGATGCCGAGGTAGTTGTACAGGTGGGCCTTGTGCATCCACGTCCCGTCGGTGTCGAAGACGACGGTGTCCAGCCCGTTCTTCGCGGTGAACAGTGCAGCGCTCAGGCCTGCCGGCCCGCCGCCGACCACGACCACGTCTGTCATGTGGTCCGCTACGGGCAGTCGGCGGTTAAAGCTCCGGACCCCTCGGCGTACTTACCGGTTCTCGCCGAGCAGCTCGCGTGTCCGGCGGTGGCGGTACCGGAACATCGGTTCGAGGCCGAGCGGTGCCAGCGGGTCGACGGCGTCGCCGAGCGGCCCGCAGGGGAGCGCGTAGGCGACCCGGTCGCGGACGATCGTCTCGTCGCGGTCGGCGAAAAACGAGTGGGTGTGCTCCCACTCGTCGAACGGGCCATCGAGCATCCGGTCGCGGAAGGCGGCCGAGCCGTCGGATCGCTCGCGGTCGAGTATCTCGGAGGTCCAGCCCTGACGTGGGCCGACGCCGAACGGACGAATCGACAGCCGGACGCGCGATCCGGTGTCTAGCACGTCGGGGTCGGGCTCACCGTCGGGACCGCGCACGGACTCCACCTGGAGGTGGAGCCACTCGGGCGTCAGCGTCTCCAGACCGGAGACGTGTGAGTGGAAGTCCCAGACCGCCTCGAGGGGGGCCGCGACCCGCGTCTCACGCGTGTAGACGGGCATAGCTGTCCGTTGGCGCGGCATCGGCAAAACAGCGGCGGCGAGGGCGCCCGCTCGCGAATCGGCGCGGTCGGCCCTCACGGGAAGACGCCGGCCTCCTCGGCGGCGCGGACCAGGCGCTCGAGAGCGACGACGTAGGCGGCCGTCCGGAAGTTCGGGAGGCCGCGGCGTTCGTAGGTGTCGGTGAGGTCCTCGAAGGCGTCGGTGATCACTCGCTCGAGTTCGTCGTTGACGCGCTCCTCCGTCCAGGAGAACCGCTGGCGGTTCTGCACCCACTCGAAGTACGAGACGGTGACGCCGCCGGCGTTGGCGAGGACGTCCGGGAACACCGGGACGCCGCGGTCGGTCAAGACGTCGTCGGCGGCGGGGGTCAGCGGACCGTTCGCGGCCTCGACGATCACGTCCGCCGAGACGTCGTGGGCGATCTCGCCGTCGATGGCGTTCTCCAGGGCGGCGGGGATCAGCAGGTCGACGTCAAGCGTCAGCAGTTCCTCGTTGCTCAACTCGCGGTCGGCGCCGTCGTAGCCGACGACGGAGCCGGTGTCGGCCTTGTGGTCCTTGACGGCGGCGGCGTCGAGGCCGTCCGCGGCGTAGACGGCGCCGCTGGAGTCCGACACCGCGACGACGTCGGCCCCGAGGTCCTCGACGAGCCGCGCCGCGATCGACCCGGCGTTGCCGTAGCCCTGGACGGCGACCGTGGCGTCGGCCACGTCGGTGCCGAGGTACTCGAAGGCCTCGCGGGCGGTGAGCATGACCGACCGCCCGGTCGCTTCGACCCGCCCCGCGCTCCCGCCGCTCTCGGGGGACTTCCCGGTGACGACGCCCGGTGCGGTGGTGTTTTCGAGCGTCTCGTAGGTGTCTTTGATCCAGTTCATCTCGCGCTGGCCGGTGTTGACGTCCGGCGCGGGGATGTCGCGGTCGGGGCCGACGATCGGGCGCAGCGCCGTAGCGTACGACCGCGTGAGCCGCTCGAGTTCGGCCTCGGAGAAGTCGTCGGGCTCGACGACGATGCCCCCCTTGCCGCCGCCGTACGGGATGTCGACGACGGCGGTCTTGATCGCCATCCAGCCGGACAACGCCTTTACCTCGTCGCGGCTGACGTTCGGGTGGTAGCGGATCCCGCCCTTGTACGGTCCGCGGACGCCGTTGAACTGCGACCGGTAGGCCTCGAAGACCGCCGTCGACCCGTCGTCCAGTTCCACGGTCAGGTTCGTCTCCAGCACCCGCTCGGGGCGTTTCAGTCGATCGAGGACGTCGTCGTCCACGTCTAGATGGTCGGCGGCGTCGTCGATCTGCTCCTGAAGGCTCTCGAACGGGTTGACCTCGGCCGACATGTCCGGAGCATCGCCCACCGCGGGCTTAAGGGTGGTGCCGCCCGCGCCAGGCCGGTGACCGCACACACGGCGCGGCGATGCCTCGGTCGCCCGTCAGTCGTCCCCGGCCGCGTCCGCCAGCGCCAGCACGCGCTCGGCCTGGGCGATCAGCGGCGCGTCGATCATCTCGCCGTCGACCTGGAAGACGCCACGGTCGGCGGCCTCTGCCTCGTCGCGGGCCGCCAGAACCCGCTTGGCCCACGCGACGCGCTCGGGATCGGGCGTGTACGCGTCGTTGATGATTTCCACCTGTGAGGGGTGAATCGCCAGCTTGCCGTCGTACCCGAGTTCCCTCGCGAAGCGCGCCTCCGCGGCCAGGCCGTCGCCGTCGTCGAAGTCGGTGTAGACGGTATCGAGCGCGTCGACCCCCGCCGCGCTGGCGGCCAGGACGACGTGTTCGCGCGCGTGCAGCACCTCGGTGCCCTCGTCGGTCCTGGTCGCTCCGAGGTCGGCCGCCAGGTCCTCGGCGCCGAACGCGACGGCGTCGGTCGCGTCGGCGCTCGCGACGGCTTCCGCGTGCAACACGCCGGCGGCGGATTCGACCAGCGCCAGGATCGGTAGGTCCGCACCGCGTTCATCCAGGATGGCCGACAGCGCGTCGACGTCGTCGGCGCCGGAGACTTTCGGGAGCATCACGCTGTCGGGGGCCACACCCGCGGCGAGGACGGCGCCCAGGTCGTCGTCGGCGGCGATGCCGGTCGGGTTGACGCGGACGCACACTTCGCAGTCCGGGTCGAAGGTCGGGTCGGCGAGGACGTCCGCGATCGCCTCGCGGGCCTCGGCTTTGCGCGCCGGTGCGACGGCGTCCTCCAGGTCGAAGACGATCACGTCGGCGCCGGTGGCGGGCGCCTTGCGCATGAGCTCGGGCCGATCACCGGGCGAGAACAACAGGCTTCTGCGAACCATGCGGTGACCTCCGCCCCACGGGAGTTGTATCCTTCGGCGCCGGTCCGACGACGGGGCCGGCCCCCGGTCCATCAAGCGACAGTACAGCGACCACTCGGGCGAGCAACACGGCACCCGGACCGGTGAACCGCCGCGCCGGGTGGCCGTTCGCCCGCCGATGGATGTCGAGTGGCATCACCCAACATTCATTTACTTGCTGGCGTATATCCAATCGACTATGGTGAACAAGGCGGCGCTGTCAGTGCTCGGGGTGATCGTACTCGTCTCGATGGGGGTCGGGGCTCTCATCGGTATGCAACTTGGGCCGACAGGCGGGGGCGGGGGCGACGGCGGCCCTGCGGCCGGGACCACCCAGACGCCGGTGCCGACTGACGGAGGCGGTAGCGCCAGCGCGACCACGGAACCGCTCGCCCAGCAGGACACGGTCCCACCCCGCCGATTCGACACCGCGCGGATCGCCGCCGACGTCAAACGGTTGGTCAATGAACATCGGTCCCAGCAGGGCCTCGGACAGTTCCAGACCGATGGGACGACCGTCTCGCGCATCGATCGGATGGCCCGGAAACACAGCGTCGCCATGGCTGACGCCGGCGCCGTCCGCTTTACCATCAACGGGACGAGCAGCGCCGACCGCTACCGGGCGGCCGACCTCTACGACACCTGCCGGTTCACCTCCAACTCCGGCGCCGGGACGATCGACGCGACCGACAACCGCCTCGAGGTCATCGGCAGCACCGTCGCCGGCCGCCAGTACACCGAGAACGGTGAGGTCCGAATGAACCGCGACGACGAGGCCGTCGCGAAGGCCATCGTCTCGAACTGGTACCAGAGCCCGGTGTTCCGCGACCGTCTGGGCTACGAACACGCCAAGTCCCTGGGCGTCGGCATCGAGATCACCGACGACGGCACCGTCTACGTCACCGGCAATCTCTGTTGATCCCCGTCCGCACCCTCGCTCGTCCCAACCTGTCCGCCGTTCTCCCACGCGACGTTCACCAGCCCGAGCGCCGTCCTCTCACGCGTCGTCCTCGACGGGGGCGTGGCCGGGTCGACACTGTTATGTGCCAGCACGTACCAAAGTAGACGAGCACCGGAAATGGCCCGACCGGACTGGATGCGATCGGCAGACGAACAGATACTCCGCCACCTCCGCGACGAGCGTCCGGACTACCTCGCGCTCGTCGCCAACCGCCTCGGCATGCACCTCGGGTACGTCGAGCGACGCTGCGAGGTGCTGGTCAAACACGGCCTCGTCGAACCGGTCACCGGTGAGGTCGTCTATCGAATCACCGAACGCGGCGAGCGGTACCTGACCGGTGAACTCGAAGGGGCGGCGCTGTCGGCGACCCGGGGCGACTGACCCACCGGCGGCCGCGCGGTCAGACGTGTTCCTCGGGCATCAGCGCCTCGTAGTCACGCGCTGCCAGCCACTCGCACAGTTCGACGAGCTGGTCGGTCGCCGCCTCGAACAGCTGCTCGCCCTTTTCGGCCGATGCGTCGGTCTGATCACCGAGTACGCCGTTTTCCGTGTTGTCGATGGCGTCGAAGAAGGTGCGCGAGCCGTGCTTTTGGGTCTCGCCCGTCTCGATGTCCGTCAGCCCGCCGTCGCGAGCGCTCTCAAGACGGCCCTCCTGGACGAGTTCCTCCTGCAGGTACATGATCATCGAGGTCTCCTTGGGGCCGCCGTGCGGTCCGTTGACGGCGAAGAGGTCGTCGACGAGGTCGGGGATGGACTCGTCCCACATCCACTCGATGGCGTAGGCCGTCTCCGCCTGGCGCAGTTGCGCGCCGACCTCCCGGAGGTGCGGGACGTTCCCGCCGTGGGCGTTGACGTAGATAACCCGGTCGATGCCGTGGCTGGTGAGGTTGCGCGTCAGCGAGGCCACGTACTCGCGGAACACCTGCGGTTCGACCCACATCGTCCCGTGGAACTGCCGGTGGTGGCCGCTGACGCCGACGTTGATCGTGGGCGTACAGAGGTAGCCCGTCCGCTCGGCCGCCTCGCGGGCGTAGGCTTCGGCGATCAGGTGATCGGTCGCCTCGGGCAGGTGCGGGCCGTGCTGTTCGGTCGAGCCCAGCGGCACCAGCGCGAGCGACTCCGACTCGAAATACTCCTCCAGGACCGGCCAGGCGACGTCGCCGAGGTACATTTCGTCCGGCCTTCGCGGGGGACGCCCCTATAGCCTGTGGACGGCGCTCGACGGGGGAAGTACGAGAACGCGAGAGAAAGGACGGACGTCGGGATTACGGCGGGTCGATCAGCTCTGGGCGTTCTTCCACTGTTTGACGAGCCAGTCGCGGTACTCGCCCTGGTCGACGATGCGGACCTTCCCGAGCATGCCCGAGTGGCCCGAGCCGCAGTACTCGGCGCAGTAGAGCTGGTATGTGCCCGTCTCCTTGGGCTTGGTGTAGATGAACGTCGACTTCCCGGGGAAGGCGTCCTTCTTCAACCCGAGCGCGGGCACGTGGAAGGAGTGCAACCAGTCGCGGGAGGTGATGTTGAGCTTGACGTCCTCGCCTTTCGGCATGACCACGGTCCCACTGCTGGGGACGTCGACGTCCTCGATGCTGGCGGCGGTGATGCTCGCGTCCTCGACGGTGACGCCCTCGAAGGTCACGTCGTCACCGGTCTTGTTGGACTCGGCGTCGGTGACCGTGCCGTTGACGAGCCGGCCGCTGGTGATGCCGTCGCCGGTAATGGTGGCGTTTTCGACGGCGATGCCACCGCTCGTCACGTTGGTGACGTTCGCGCCCGTTATCGTGACGTTTTCGAGGGTCATCCCGCTGCCGTTGACGTTGTCAGCGCTGACGTTCGGGTAGTTGAACGACCAGCTGTAGCGCTGGGCGAACACCTGGATGTGTTCGGCGTTCGCCTGTGATTGCTCCGGTTGGGCCGACGCGGAGACGTAGGGGTTGCCGAGCACCTGGTAGGCCGAGGCGCCGACGAAAAGCAAGACGACGGCGGTCGCGACCGTCCAGGTGATCTCCAGGCGGCGGTTCTCGCGGGTGGGCTTGGCCTCGTCGGCCTGCGAGAAGCGCCAGACGGTGTACAGGAGGATGCCCTCGACGAGCACCGTGATGGGGACCGCGATCCACATGAGGTTGTCGTTCAGGCCCATGATGAGCCGCTCGGTGGTCGTCGAATCGAACGATTGGGCGGCTGCCGGCTGGATTGCGCCCGCGAATAGCACGAGCCCGAAAAGCCCCAGCAGCCCGACGCGCTTGCGGTTCATCGTTGGTCCGGAGTTGGGAAGTGGGGCATAAATAGCTGCTGTCTTCGCTCCAAGCGCCCGCCGGCGGGCGCCTCGCAGGGAGGGGGATTCTCACCACCTGGGAGGGAAACGGGGCTCATAAGTGCGGGCGCTTCGACGGTGTACCTAGTGAGGACGCCAGCCGTGTATCCCGGGAACCGACGACCGCGGTTCGTGACGCTTCTGGCCGCCGCCGCGATGGGCGTGTACCTCCTGATCGTCCTCGGCGCGACGCAGGCCATCGCCGACGCGGCACGCGCGTGTCGCGCGTGGCCGCTCTGTGCCCGCCCGCCGTCGCTCTCTTCCCCCGCGCTCGCCGTCGCCTGGGGCCATCGGCTGGTCGCCGCGCTCGTCGGCGTTCTCGTCGTCTGGGCCGTCGTCGCCGGCTTCCGCAGGTCCGACGCCTCGAAACGTGTCAGGGCCGCTCTCGGCGTGGCCGCCGTGCTCTACCCGATCCAGGTCGCCTTCGGCGCCCTCCTGTCGCTCGAAGGAGCGACCGGGGCCTTGCCCACGGCGCACCTGCTGGCCGGCATGGCCATCTTCGGCGCGCTCACCGTCGCGCTGGCCTGGCACCTCGAGCTGACCACCGGCGGCTCGTCGGCCGGCGACGCCCGTTCGGACGCGCCGCCGCCGCCCGTGGGCGAGAAACCGACCGCAGCGGCGGACGCGACGACTGCTGAGAAACCCACCGTCGCCGCGGCGACGGCCGTCGGCCCGCTCGACCGCGTTCGCCGCGTCGTCGGCGCGTACGTCCAGCTGATGAAGCCGCGGCTGATGTGGCTGCTCTGTCTGGTCGCCTCCGCGGGGATGGCCCTGGCCGCCGGCCCGGACCTGTCGGTGCGGACGGTCGTGCTGACGCTTTCCGGCGGCGTCCTGTCGATCGGCGCCAGCGGCACGTTCAACCACGTCTTCGAGCGCGAGAAGGACAAGCGGATGGCCCGCACCAACGACCGCCCGGTCGCGACCCACGAGGTCCCGGCGCGCAACGCCGCCGTCTTCGGGATCGCGCTCGCGGCGATCTCGGTCGGCGTGTTCCTGCTGATCAACCCGCTGGCGGCCGCACTCGGGCTGTCGGCCATCCTGTTTTACAGCGTGATCTACACGCTCGTACTCAAGCCCAACACGGTCCAGAACACGGTCATCGGCGGCGCGGCCGGCGCGTTGCCCGCGCTGATCGGCTGGGCGGCGGTCACGGGAACGATCGGCCTGCCGGGGCTGGCGCTGGCCGGCGTGATCTTCGTCTGGACGCCCGCGCACTTCTACAACCTCGCACTGGCGTACAAGGACGACTACGCCGCCGGCGGCTTCCCGATGATGCCGGTCGTCCGCGGGGAGACGACCACGCGCAAACACATCGTCCTCTGGCTCGCGCTGACGCTGCTGTCGGCGACCGCGCTGGCCTGGGTGACCGACCTGGGCTGGCTGTACGCGGCGACGACGACCGCGCTGGGCGCCGTGTTCCTGTGGACGGTGATCCGTCTGCACCGCGAACAGACCGAATCGGCGGCGTTCCGCGCCTTCCACGCCTCCAACGCGTACCTGGGCGCGCTCTTGCTCGCCGTCGTCGTCGACGCCCTCGTCCTATGAGCACCACCGCGACCGCCCGCGACTGGCTCGACCGCGTCCGCCCGGAACGCGAGACGCTGCTGTGGGCCGCCCTCCTCGTCAACGCCGAACTCCTCGTGATGCTCGTCTACCTGGGCACTACCGACGGCGGCCCGCGCAGCCTCTGGGCGCTGCGCTTCTGGGTGTACCCGTTCGTCTGGATCGACGTCGGACTCCTGGCCGTCCTGGCGACGTCGCCCGCGCCGACGACCGACCGCCAGCGCTACGTCGGCGCGGCGATCGCCGTCGGCTACTTCGCGGTTCTGGCGTACACCGGCGGGCTGATCGGCCCGGGGACGACCCGCGGGATCGGGTGGCGCGTCGCCACGACCGGCCTCCCGCCGGGGTGGGGCCCGGCGCTGTTGTACAGCGGCCCGCACGCGAAATTAGTCCTGATGCCGTTCAAGGTGATCGGGTACCTCGCGCTCACCTACCTCGTGTACGCGACCGTGATCGACGCCGCGGCCTCGGCGATCGGCGGCGTCCTCGGACTGCTGTCCTGCGTCAGCTGTAGCTGGCCGGTGCTGGCCTCGATCGCCTCCTCCGTACTGGGCAGCGGGAGCGCGATCGCCGGCGCGGTCACCGCCCAGTCCTACGGGCTGTCGACGATCGTGTTCGTCGTGACCGTCGGCCTGCTGTACTGGCGACCCACGATCCGCTGACGCACCGGCCTCGACGTGCGCGGTACCCGCCGGTCGGTTGCGGGCGCGCGTCGTCCCGATTCCGAATCGCTTACCCGCGGGCCCCGCGCGAGTCTAGGTATGACCGAGGCCATCGTCGCCGAGGACGTCCGCCGTGTCTACGGTGACACGGTCGCGGTGGACGGCGTCTCGCTGTCCATCGACGCCGGTGAGGTGTTCGCCCTCATCGGGCCGAACGGGGCGGGAAAGACCACGCTCACCCGGTCGCTTCTGGGTACCACCGACGCAGAGGGCACCGTACGGGTGTTCGGACATCCCCCCACGCAGGTCGACCGCGCGCGCATCGGCCTGCTCCCCCAGGCCTTCGGCCCGCCGGACCGCCTCACCGCGCGCGAGTTGGTCCGGTACTACGCCGGGCTCTACGACGAGGCCCGCGACGTCGACGCCGTGCTCGCCGACGTCGGCCTCACCGACAGCGCCGGCACCTGGTACGAGAACCTCTCGGGCGGCCAGCAGCGCCGCACCTGCGTCGCCGCCGCGATCGTCAACGATCCCGACCTGCTCGTACTCGACGAGCCGACGACCGGCATCGACCCGGCCGGTCGCCGCGCCGTCTGGCGGCTCATCGAGGACCTCGCCGCCGGCGGCACGACCGTCTTCCTCACCACCCACTACATGGCCGAGGCCGAGCGCCTGGCCGACCGCGTGGGTCTGCTGGCCGACGGACGGCTGGTCGCCTGCGACGCGCCGGGGGAGCTGATCGCCGCCCACGGCGGGGACAGCCGGCTGGTCGTCGACACCGACGCCGAACCGTCGATCACCGACGAACTGGGCTACCCCGCCGAACTGGCCGAGGGCCAGCTCACCGTCTACGACGTTCCGCCGGAGGCCATCGGAGAGGTCGTCGCCGCCCTCGAGGCCGCCGGCGCGGCCTACGACTCGCTGGCCTGGACCGAGCCCGACCTGGAGGACGTCTACCTCGACCTGACCGGCCAGGCCGTCACCACCGGCGGTGACACCGTCGCGCGCGGAGAAACGCCACTCGCGGACGGTGGTCGGCCGGTCGGGGCCGACCGCGGAGCTCGCGCCAGCACGGGAGGTGACCGGCAGTGACCGCCACCGGTCGCGTGAGCGCGTCGTTCGTCGCGGCGTGGAAATCGTTCCTCCGGCGGCGGACGGCCGTGTTCTTCACATTCTTCTTCCCGGTGATGATCATCCTCATCTTCGGGGCGCTCGTCCAGACCCGCCCGACCGGCGGCGGGCTGTTCACCGAGCCGCCGGGCTACTACGCGCCGGGCTATCTCGCGGTCGTCGTGCTGTTCACCCCGCTGTCACGAGTGGGGAGCGAGGTGGCTCGCCATCGCGAGGGCAACCAGTTCGAGAAGCTGGCGACCACGCCGCTGCAGCGCTGGGAGTGGCTGCTCGCCCAGACGCTGGTCAACGTGGTCGTCATCGGCCTGGCCGGGCTGCTGTTGCTCGGGCTGGTCGTGCTCGTCACTGGCGCGAACATCGTCCTCTCGCCCCTGTTGATCCCGTTCGTCGGCCTCGCGGTCGCGCTGTTTTGCGGCATGGGCGCGATCATCGGCGCCGTCGCCGACAGCCAGGACGGCGTGATCGCCGCGAGCAACGGCATCGCGCTCCCCCTTCTGTTCCTGTCGGCGACGTTCGTCCAGCCGTCGATGCTGCCGTCGTGGTTCCGCCCCGTCCTCTTCCTCTCGCCGCTGACGTACTTCTCGCGGGGCGTGCGCGCCGCCACCTTCCCCCAGGGCGTCTCCGGAACGATGGGCCTGCCGACGACCCCCTGGCTGTACCTGGGTGTGCTGACAGTCCTCACGATCGGGTTCTTCGCCGTGGGGTCGTACGCGCTGCCCCAGACGGACTGACCGGCGCGTTCTCGGCCGTTCGCGGCCGCGTTCTCAGGCGGCGAACTGGGCGCCCGGCCGCGGGCGCTCTGCGAGTGTCACGCGCTCGTCGAGCTCGCGCCCGTCGCGCAGCAGCGTCACCTCGACGGCCTCTCCAGGCTCGCGCTCGAGCAGGAGGTGCCGGAGCAGCGACTCGTGGCTGTCGACCGGTTCGCCGTCGACGGCCGTGATGACGTCGCCGCCGACGGGCACGGACTGGCCGCGCACCCGTCGAGTGTCCTCACAGCCGATCAGCGCGGCGCTCGACGGACCGAGTCGAACGTCCGCGACCAGGACCCCGCGCGTCTCGGGGAGGTCGTTGGCCGCGGCGACGCTGGGGGAGACGTCGATCGTGCTGATCCGCAGGTAGGGGTGGTGGTAGCGGCCGTCCGCACGCAGCGCCGGGACGACGCGACGGGCGACGGCCGCCGAGACGGCGAAGCCGATGTTGTCGCCCCCGCGGGCGCGATTGACGCCGACGACTTCCACGCCGAGGTCCTCCTCTGGACCGGCGGCGGGATCGAACGTCACCAGCGGCCCGCCGCTGTTGCCGGGGTTGATCGGCGCGTCCGTCTGGACCGTATCGGGGATGGCAAACCCCTCGCGCGTGGGCATCGAGCGGTTGGCGCCGCTGACGATGCCACGGGAGATCGACCCTTCGAGCCCCAGCGGCGTGCCCAGCGCCGCGACGGGACGGCCGGGGACTGGGTCGTCCTCGGCGAACGCCAGGGCGGCGGCGTCGGCCGGGAGGTCTCCGACCGCCACGACCGCGAGGTCGGTGTAGGCGTCGGTGCCGACGACCTCGCCGGTGTGCCACTCGCCCGCGCTGGAGCGGACGTCGACCGACGAGGCGTCGCGGACGACGTGTTGGTTCGTGACGACGATCGGATCGGCCGGCGCCGCCGGCTCCGAGGCGTTCGCGTCGACGACGAAGCCGGAGCCGGCGCCGCCTGCGCGCGGGCCGTCGGCGTCGGCTGGCGTCGCCGTCACGTAGACGGAGACGACCGAGGGAATCGCTTCGCGGTACAACCGTTCGTATGGTGGGTCCTCACTCATTGCAGCGACCGGGCGACCGGCCACCACGGCCGCGTCACCCGATTCACCCGAGGTTAGGGCCCGACCGACATAAGGCGTGCGGGTCGGTGGCACGGCCGGCGGGCCGGCGACGCCGACGAATCGCCCGCCCGCCGTCGCCGCAAGGGCAAGAGTGAAAGTCGACAACTTGGTAATTACTGCCATGAGCGCAGACGGAAAACAGCGGACGATCCGGTGTTTGGTCGCGAAGGTCGGCCTCGACGGGCACGACCGCGGCGCACACGTCATCGCCCGGGCGTTCCGGGACGCGGGCTTCGAGGTCATCTACTCCGGGCTGCACAAAGCGCCCGACGAGATCGTCCAGGCGGCGATCCAGGAGGACGTCGACGTGCTCGGCATCTCCATCCTCTCGGGCGCACACGACACGCTCGTCCCGAAGGTCGTCGCCGGCCTCGAAGAGTACGGCGCGCTGGACGACACCCTCGTGCTCGTCGGCGGGATCATCCCCGAGGACGACCGCGAGGAGCTGTACGACCTGGGCGTGGCGAAGATCTTCGGTCCCGGCGCCTCGATGGACGAGATCATCGGCTACGTCCGCGAGCACGCCCCCGAGCGAGCATGAGCGACGACCTCGTGGCCGACCTGCTCGCCGGCGACCACCGGGCGCTCGCCCGGACCATCACGAAGATCGAGAACCGCGCGCCGGGGTACCGGGACCTGGTTTCCGAGCTGCACCGCCACGCGGGCGAGGCCGAGGTCGTCGGCGTCACCGGCAGCCCCGGCGCCGGCAAGTCGACGCTGGTCGACAAGCTCGCCGAGGCCTACCGCGAACAGGGACTGACCGTCGGCGTCATCGCCATCGATCCGTCTTCGCCGTTCACCGGCGGCGCGGTGCTGGGCGACCGCATCCGCATGGCCTCGAACGCCGGCGACATGGACGTGTTCTTCCGGTCGATGTCCGCGCGGGGCAGCCTCGGCGGGCTCTCGACGGCGACGACCGACGCCGTCACCGCCCTGGACGCCTTCGGGAAGGACCGCATCATCATCGAGACGGTCGGCGCCGGCCAGAACGAGGTCGACATCGTGCAGACCGCCGACACCGTCGCGGTGCTGGTCCCGCCGGGCAGCGGTGACGACGTCCAGATGCTCAAGGCCGGCATCCTCGAGATCGCCGACCTGTTCGTCGTCAACAAGGCCGATCTCCCGGGAGCCAATCGCACCGTCCAGGAACTGCGCGAGATGATCCAGGAGCGCGGCGACCAGGTCCGCCTGGCCACCGGCCACCACGGCGCCGCCGCGGGCGCGGACGACCCAGCCGTCGACGGCGAGACCGCGGCCGCCACGGCCGACGGGGCGGGCGCGGCCGACGGCGCCGCGACCTGGACGCCGCCGATCGTCGAGACCGTCGCGACCAGCGGTGAGGGAATCGACGACTTGCTGGGCGCGCTGTCGGACCACCGGGCATATCTGACCGACTCGGGCCAGCTCGCCGCGAAGGAGCGCACGCGCTACGCCGAGGAGATCCGGACGCTGCTCCGGGAAGACGTCGCAGCCCTCCTCGAAGACGAGATCGCGGCCCGGGGCGGTATGGACGAGCTGGTCGATCGCGTGCTCGACCGCGAATCGGACCCCTACGCCGTCGCCGACGAGCTCCTCGGGCCGATCGAGGAGTGCCTCCGCGAGCGATCCTAGAACGCCGGCGCGGATTCGAAACCTACACATCGGTCGCTCGTCGATTCCAACGGAAGAGCCCGCAGGAGCTGGGCGGCCGGGCGAGGGCGACGCCGAGCCCCGGGCACAGAGCCATGACCGACGGCAACCATCGGCGCCACCACCTGCATCGCTGCGACGAGTGCTGTCCCGATCGCGCGATCGCGGGCGTCCCGCGGCGACGCGTTCTCGCGGGCGTTGCGGCCGGGACCGCGGCGCTCGCGGGGTGTTCGAGCGGCTCGGACGGCGGCGGCGGTGGCGACCGTCCAGATCCGGTGACGCTGACCACCGACGACCAGTGCGAGGTCTGCGGGATGGTCATCCCGAACCACCCGGGGCCGTCGACGGAGATCTTCTACGCGGATCACACCCCCACCGGCCACCCGAACCCGGCCCACTTCGACAGCACCTGGGAGGCCTTCCAGTACGACTTCCGCCGGGGGGATCAGGGGTGGCAACGGTCGGTGATGTACGTCACCGACTACTCGGCGGTCGACTACCGCATCCGGACGGACCAGGGCGACAGACTCATCTCGCGCCACCCGAAGGCGTCGGCGTTCGTCGCGGCCGACGACGTCACGTTCGTGGCCGGCTCGGCAGTCAAGGGTGCGATGGGCAAGGACCTCATCGGATTCGGCGAACGCGGCGACGCGCGCTCGTTCGCCGACGAGCACGGCGGGCAACTGGTCGGACTCGGCGACGTGAGCCGGGAACTGATCGCCCAGCTGGGGACCTGACCGACGCATGCGGGTGACGTACGTGCTGGTCGTGCTGGTCGCAGTGGTCGCAGTCGCGAGCACGGGGTTCGCGGTCGAGCAGTCGACGGGCCAGCGCGTCCAGCCCGTGCCCTTCGAGGACACGATGACCCTGGGGCTGCCGGGCGTGGACGTCCGTGAGGCCCAGGCCAGCGGGTACAGCGTGCCGAAAGCCGAGGTGTTCTACTCGCAGTTCCAGTACGTCGTGGGCTACTACGGCGTCGAGTCGGCGGCCGGCCAGCTCGTCGCCCCGGGGACCGAGCGGCAGTTCGGCCGCCCCGCGTCGGTGCTGGTGACTGATTACGCCGACGCCGATCCGACCCTCACCCCGGCGGGCTACGTCCAGTTGAACGAGACGCTGGGGCAGGGCTGGGTCGCGGCCGACCGGGCGAGCTTCGTCGTCGACAGCCGGGCCCGGACGCCGAGCGGGCCGACCGTCCTCCCGTTTTCGGATCCTGACACGGCACAGTCGTTCGCCGACCGGTACGGCGGCCGCGTCCTCGACTGGCAGGGGCTGCTCGACCGCGCGGGCGGCACCGAGCAGGACCCGGCCGCGATTCGCCGACGGCTCGTCGCCAACCGGACGGCGTGGGCCGACGCGCAGGTGGCCTCGACCGCCGCCCTTCGCGAACGGCCGGTCTCCGTCGTCGTCGGTCGCGACGCGCCGACGCTCCGGGCCGCCGTCGACCGGGCGCCGCCGAACACGACGGTCGAACTGCCGGCGGGCCGGTACCGCGGGAACCTGACGATCGACAAGCCGCTGACGCTCCGCGGCGTTGGGAACCGCTCGCGGATTCAGGGGCCGGGCACGGGGACCGTACTCCGGGTTCGGAGCCCGCGCGTCGCGGTCACAGACGTCCACATCGGCGGCGTCGGGCCGAACGGGTCGAGCCCGGTCGGGAACCTCTCCAGCGACGACTGGGACGCGCGGGTGCGCGTCGCCTACGGCACCGGCGACGCGGCGATCCGCTTCGACAACGCCACGGGCTCGCTCGTCGGTCACGTGACCATCGACACGCCGGCGACGGGCGTGCTGGCCCATCACAGCCGCGGGCTGGTGGTCGCCAACGCCACGGTCCGCGGATCGGCCCACTGGCTGGACGGGTTCATGGGCGTGCTCCCGATGTACGAGCCGGTCGTCGTCCAGGACTCGACGTTCCACGGCGGGCGCGACGCGGTCTACACCCACCGCGCACGGGGCGTCGTCGTCCGGCGCAACGACATGCGCCACATGCGTTACGGCGTCCACGAGATGTACACCTCGGGTGCGCTGGTCCGGGGGAACACGATGCGCGACGTCGAGGCCGGCGTGATCGTCATGACCCGCCCTCGGAGTAACGTGATCGCCGGCAACGACGTCCGCGACAGCCGCCTGGGCGTCTCGCTTTCGGGGACCGCGTCGTTCGTCGCGAACAACACCGTCGCGAACGACGCCATCGGCGTCGCCGTCGGCGGGACGCGCTCGACGGTGTCGGGCAACCTCCTCGTCGGCAACGGCATCGGGATCCGGGCAGACACGCTCATGCCCTCGAACCTGGTGTACGGCAACGACGTCGTGGGCAACGACCAGCCGGTCGACGCGGGCGCCGGGCCGGTGCGCATCTGGACGCGCGACCGGGGCAACTACTGGGGGCCGCTGCCCGGGCGCGACCGCGACGGCGACGGCACCCTCGATACCCCGTACCACCCGACGGGCGCGGTCGACGGCGCGCTCCTGTCGGGCCCGGGCGCCGTCACGCTGCGCCAGTCGCCAGCGGTCACGATGCTCTCGCAGGTGCGCGACGCCGTCCCCGGCCTCCGCGAGGGGGGCGTGGTCGACACCGCGCCGCTCGTCCACCCGGTCCACCCCACGCGGCTCGACCGACTCGAAGAGGCCAACCCATGACGACCACTGCTGTGACAGTCGACGACGTGCGCGTGACGTACGGCGACCTCGACGTGCTCCGGGACGTCTCCCTGACCGTCGAGCGAGGTGCTGTGACCTGCCTGATCGGGCCGAACGGCTCCGGGAAGACCACGCTGCTGCGCGCGATCGCGGGGCTGGAGCCCGTGGCAGCGGGCACCGTCAACCGATCCAGTACCGCCACCCGCTCGGTGGGCTACCTCGCTCAGGAGCCGGCCTTCCGGCCGCAGTTCTCGGTCCGGGAGACGCTGTCGTTCTACGCCGACCTCGTCGGCGCCGCGAACGAGGCGGACCCCGACGTCGACGCCGCCGTCGAGCGCGCGGGGCTGGGTGGCGTCGCCGACCGCCGGGTCGAGGCACTCTCGGGCGGCATGACGCGCCTGCTGGGCGTCGCGCAGGCGACGATCGGCGACCCCGACCTGCTCGTCCTCGACGAGCCGACCAGCGGGCTCGACCCGATGATGACTCGCCACGTGATGGACGTGGTCGAGCGCCTGGCCGACGGCGGTCGCGGGCTGGTCCTCTCGACGCACGACCTGTTGTCGGTCGAGCGCGTCGCTGACCGCGTGATTCTGCTCGACCGAGGTCGGGTAGTCGCGACGGGCACGCCCGCTGATCTGCTGGCGGAGGCCGACGCCGACTCGATCGAGGACGCGATGTCGGCACTGGTCGAGGGCGAACTCGGTGCCGTCGCCACGCGCGAGGGCGCTGCGGCGACGAGTGGCGGCGGGGAGGGAGCGCGATGAGCGTGCGCGCGTCCGTCGACCGCGCGGTCGTCGTCGCCCAACGGGAGTTCGAGACGGTGGTGCGCACGCGGACGATCGCCGTCCTCGCGCTGGGCTACGTAGCGGTGATCCTCGGGCTGGTCGTCGCCGCGGGCACCGCCGGCTACCTCCCGCTGACCTACGACCTGCTGACGCCCGTCGAGGTACTCGTCCCGGTCCTGGCGTTCGCGTTCGGCTACCGGTCGATCCTGGCCGACGCCGAGCGCGGCGAGCTCGAGACCGTCCGGACCTACCCGGTCTCGCGCGCGAGCTACGTCGCCGGCGTCTACCTCGGGCGGCTGGCCGGCTTCCTGACGGTCGTGCTGGGTCCACTGCTTCTGGCGGGCGCGTTCGTGGCCGTCTTTGGCAAGGGTCACGTCTCGGTCATCGCGACCCACCGGACGATCGACTCGCCGGCGATCTACTTCCGGTTCGTCGCGCTGACCGCCGGGTTCGCGCTGGTCGCGCTGGCGATCGCGACCGCCGTCTCGGCGGTGGCGCGCTCGACTCGCGAGGCGCTGGCGCTGGTGGCCGTCCTGTTCGTCGCGCTGGTGGTGGGCTTCGACGCCTCGATCGTCGCGGCGCTGACCGGCGGCCTGCTCGGGCCCGATCGGCTCGCCCCGGTGCTCGCGCTCAGCCCCAACAGCGCCTACCGCGGGCTGGTGCTGTCGCTCGCGATCGGCGAGACCTACACCCGGGGCGCGCCGACAGGGTCGGCGCTGCTGAACGCCCTGGGACTGCTCGCGTGGACGGTCGCGGCCGGCGCGGTCGCCGTCCGCAGCGTGTGGTGACGCCCGCCTGTCGCCCACCAGGCACTACGTTCAAACCGCTCGCGCCCGTTCGTTCGCGTATGAAGCTCCGCAACGCGATCGGCGCGGCGCTCGGGGGCGTCGCCGCGACGGCGGGAGCGAACCGGCTGCTCGAGGGCCGCGCGGGCGCGCTCGAACCCCCGCTGCCTGGCGACGAACGTACCTATCGCTGGCGCGGCTTCGACGTCGCCTACACCGAGGCCGGCGACCCGGACGACCCCGACCTGTTGCTCGTCCACGGCGTCGCCGCGACGGCCTCCAGCTACGAGTTCCGCGGGATCGTCGAGGCCCTGGCCGAAGACTACCACGTGATCGCGCCCGATCTCCCCGGGTTCGGGCGCTCGGACCGCCCACCGCTGCTGTACTCGGGGTCGCTGTATACCACGTTCATCGCGGACGTGGCCGCGGATCTGCTCGACGAGCCGACGGTCGTCGCCTCGTCGCTGTCCGGCGGCTACGCGAGCGTCGCTGCGCAGTCGACCGATTTCGCCGAGCTCGTGTTGATCACGCCGACGGCGACGGCCATGCCCGGGCGGCGGGTGTGGCTGCGCTCGCTGTTGCGCTCGCCGCTGGTCGGCCGGGCGCTGTTCAACCTCTCGGTCAGCAAGCCCGCGATCCGCTACTTCGCGACCGACCACGGCTACGCCGACCCGGCGAACGTCACGGACGAACTCGTCGACTACCAGTGGACGACCGCCCACCAGCCCGGCGCGCGGTTCGCGCCCGCGTCGTTCCTCTCGGGCTTTCTCAACCTCGACGTCGACCTCGGGGCCGTCCTGGCCGACGTGGACGAGCCGATCACGCTCGTGTGGGGTCGCGAGGCCGAGACGACGCCGCTGTCGGACGGCAAGCAACTCGCCGACCGGGCGGACGCCCGGCTGATCGTCTTCGATCGGGCGATGCTCCAGCCCCACGGCGAGCACCCCCGGCAGTTCGTCCAGCAGGTGATGCACGGGGAACATGCGGACGCGGGGACGCCCATCGAAATAGAGGAAACCGACGACGGCTGATTAGCGCGGCTCGAAGACGATGACGCGCTCGCCGTCCGTGACCGATTCGCCGACGTCGATGCCGACAACCTGGCCGGTCTCGACCGCGTCGGGCTCGACACCGCGGAGCTGGCCGGTGATCGACACCGGGCCGAAGTCGGCGACGGCGGTGACGTAGGGCGCGTCGTCGGCGAACTGCGGCGTCGCCACGTTGACGACGGTGTAGGTAGCGATCTCGCCGGCGTCGGCCAGCGCTTCCTCGCTGAGCTCGCGCGAGCCGCAGGTCGGGCAGACCCACCGCGGCGGCAGCGAGCCGTGCCCGCGCTCGCACTCGAGGTAGTAGCCCTCGCCGTCGGCGATCGCGTCGAGCAGGTCGTCGTAGCCCGCGTCGGGTGCCGACTCGCTCATGAGCCCACCTCCTGGAGGACGTGGACGGTCGCACTCGCGACGGTGCCACCGGCGTTGTGCGCCAGCGCGGTCCTCGCGTCCGCGACGTCGTCCGAGCGGGGGTGTCGCCCTTCGAGCAGTTTGGTGATCGAGACGATCTGGGCGGCGCCGGTGGCGCCGACCGGGTGGCCCTTGGCCTTGAGTCCGCCAGAGAGATTGACCGGCAGGTCGCCGTGGCGGGTGGTCTCGCCGCGGGCGGCCGCACCGATGCCCTCGCCGAACTCGTAGAAGCCAAGCCCCTCGAGGGCGAGGACCTCGGCGATGGTGAAGCAGTCGTGGACCTCGAGGAAGTCGACGGAGTCGGGGCCGAGGCCCGCGTCGGCGTAGGCCTCCTCGGCGGCGGCTTCGGTCGCGGGGGTGCGAGCGAAGTACTGGCGGTCCTGCAGCGCCATCTTGTCGCCGCCCTGGCCTGAGCCCGTGATTGCGACGCTCGCGTCGAGGTCGTGCTCGGCGGCGTAGTCCTCGCTGGCGAGCACGAACGCGGCCGCCCCGTCGGTGATCGGGCAGGCGTCGTACAGCCCGAGCGGGTCGGCGACGACGGGGGCGTCCAGCGCGTCCGCGACCGTGATCTCGGAGCGCAGCTGTGCGTGCTCGTTGGGGAGGGCGTGTTCGTGGTTCTTGACCGCGATCTCGGCTAGCTCCTCGCGCGAGCCGCCGTACTGCTCGAAGTAGGCGCGCGCCATCAGCGCGTACGCGCCGGGGAAGGTCATGCCGGCGCGGATCTCGTAGAGGTCGTCTGCGGCGATCGAGAGAGCGTCGGTGGCGGCGGCGGTGCCTTCGTTGGTCATGCGCTCGGCGCCGCCGACCACGACGAGGTCGGCCTCGCCGTTGCGGACGGCCAGGACCGCGTCGCGGACGGCCACGCCGCTGGAGGCGCAGGCGGACTCGTATCGGGTCGCGGGCGCGTCGAGGCCGAGCGCCTCGGCCATCAGCGGGCCCTGGTGGCCCTGGTGCTCCGCCAGTTCGCCCATGAAGTTACCGAAGTAGAGGGCGTCGACGTCGGCCGAGTCGACCCCGGCGTCGTCGAGCGCCGCGAGGCCGGCCTCCGCGAACAGATCGCGGCCCGTCCGCTCGGGCGTCTTCCCGAACGACGTCAGGCCGACGCCGGCTACACGTGGGTGTGACATCACACCGGGTTAGGGTGTTCGACATTTATGCCTGCCGGTGGCGTGGCCCGGCCCTGCACGCGGCGGCGATCTGCCCGCCGTCAGCCCTACTCGTTCCCGGAAGGAGTTCACGACGCTACACGGGACCCGTTGTCGCCCCGTTGTCACATCCCCATGTCCGCGGCCGCCTCCGGGACCGGTAACGCGCCGGGGCTGACGCCGAGCAGTTCGGCCGCGTGGTCGAGCGCCATGTCGAACCCGTAGTAGCGTTCCAGTTCGTCGCCGTCGGCCGTCGGGCGCACCTTGAGCATGGCGTAGCCCTCGCGGTTCTGCGCGATCGCGGCCGTCCGGCCGTCGCGCTCGAAGCCGAGCAGCCGTTCGGTGTCTGTCAGCTCGTAGCTGGCGCTGATCCCGTCTCGCTCCGCGGTCGTCGCGTCGCCCGCGGCGGGCTCGCCTTCGTCCTCGGCGTCGTCGCCGTCGGTCATGGGCCCAGGTTCGGCCGCGGCCGGGTCGTACCTGTCGATCCCGCTCGACCGGCAAGCGGTCGGCCGCGCCGAACTGGAGCGCAGATTTATCCCGCGATGGGCCCACCTGACGGCCAGCCAATGAGCTTCCGCGGGATCATCGAGTCAGTCAACGGTGCCCGGCGCACGCTCTCGCTGGTCAACGTCGACGCGCCCCCGGACGTGACGGCGGCCGTGGCCGACTACGTCGACCCGCTGCAGGTCCGCCTCGTCCGCGATCGGACCGAGAGCGGACAGCCGACCAACGCCGCACTGTTTCACGCAGACGGCGACTTCCTCGCCGCCTCACCCCTCCGAACCGTGTACCGCCACGTCGACGTCGAGCGCGGGCTGCACACCGCGACTGACCTCGAGTCGTTCTCCTACCCGGCGGTCCTGGCCGGCATCGACGACACTACCTTCTCGGAGTTCGGGAAGCGGCGAATGATCGTCGCCTCCCGCGAGATCGAAAAGCGCGCCTGGGACGCCGACGCCGGCGCCCTCCACGTCGGCTTCCAGCGCCTCTCGCTGCTGGCCGACCAGCGCCGCATCTACCGCAAACTCGGCGATAGCGGCGTCGATACCCACGTCTACGGCGAGCCCGACGCGTCGGCGCCCGCGGACGTTCCCGTCGCCGTCCACCCCAGCGACGACCCCGAGATCCGCGACTGCTGGTTCGTCGTCTTCGACGGGGCGGGCGCCGCCGACCGCAAGGCGGCGCTGCTGGCCGAAGATCTCGCCCCGAACCGCTACAGCGGGTTCTGGACGCACCGTTCCGAGCTGGTCGATCGGGTGCTCGAGCACCTCCAGGCCGAGCACCTGCCCGCCGGGTGAGCATCGCAAACGGTGTATCCGCGGGGCCGCCAGTGATCGCCATGACCCGCTGGCTCCAGAGCGGCACTCGCCGCGACCTCTGCGTCCTGCTCGCCGGCGCTGACGGCGGCGAGCTCCCGGCCCAGAAGCTCAAGACCCGACTCGAACGCCACTACGAGGACCGCATCGAACCCAAGCAGTTCTACGGCGCGCTGGAAGCCCTGCAGCGCACCGGATTCGTCGACTCGCACACCGAGGGACTGAGCGACGTCTACTCGCTGACTGAAGCAGGGCAACGCCGGTTAGAAGAACACTACGAGTGGTTGCAGACCCAACTGGAGTAGGGGCTCAGTCCAGGACCTGCTGGCCGATCGTGTTGCGCAGGATCTCGCTGGTGCCCTCGTAGATCTCGTTGAGCTTGGCGTCGCGGTAGTAGCGCTCGACGGGGAAGT
>JBDGSW010000094.1:0-43541 GCA_042217345.1 Haloarculaceae archaeon | reverse complement strand
CAAGCAGGTCGTCGGCAACGACACCACCGTCGAGTACGGCGCCGCCGAGGGCCAGCTCGACCTGAACCTCTACAAGCCGGTCATCGCCTACGACTTCCTGCAGTCCGCTGACCTGCTGGCCAACGCCAGCGAGGCGTTCGCCACCAAGTTCGTCCACAAGCTCGAGGCCGACGTCGAACACTGCGAGACGCGCGTCCAGCAGAGCATGGCCCTGGCGACCGCGCTCAACCCCGCCATCGGCTACGACAAGGCCAGCGAGGTCGCCAAAACCGCGCTCAAGGAGGACAAGACAATCCGCGAGGTCGTCGTCGAGAAGGGCTACCTCGACGAGGACGAAGTCGACGAGGTGCTCGACCCGGCGAAGATGACGGTGCGGGGCATCCTGAGCGCCGACGACTGACGGAACAGACTGGATAGGGTCCGACGGTCGTCGGTGGGGGCAACTATTTACGGCGTATCGGGGTACGCTGTGCTATGACGCGATACGGGTATCTGTTGCCGACGCGCGGGTCTGTGCTCTCGAGCACGAGCGCGGACGCACTGGCCGCGCGGACGCACGCCGACGTGATCGGGCTCGCAGAACGCGCGGAAGCGCTCGGGTTCGACGCCGTCTGGGTCGGGGACAGCATCACGGCGAAGCCGCGCCACGAGCCGCTGACGACGCTCGCCGGCGTGGCCACCGCGACAGACGCCGTCGACCTCGGGACGGCCATCTTCCTGCCGGCCCTGCGGAACCCGATCCACCTCGCACACCAGACGGCGACGCTCGATCAGCTGAGCGGCGGGCGATTCGTCTTCGGCGTCGGCGTCGGCATCGGACCGGACGCCGAGCGCGAGCACGACCACCTCGGCGTCCCCTTCGGTCGCCGGGGCGCCGTGCTCGACGAGACGCTCGAGGCCCTCGAGCGGCTCTGGGAGGGCGAGACTACGAGCTACGACGGCGAGTTCGTCTCGTTCGATGACGCGAGTATCGGCTTCGAGCCGAGCCGCAGCCCGCCGATCTACGTCGCCTCCGGGGGTTTCGACCCCGAGGGCGGGTTGCCCGGACCCATCCGCGACCGCATCCTCGAATTCGGGGACGGCTGGCTGCCGCTCGCCGTCAGCCCCGACCGCTACGCCGACGGCCTCGCGTGGCTCCGGGACCGACTCGACGAAGCCGGCCGTGACTCTGACGCCTTCGCGAGCGCGTACTACGCCGACGTCGTCGTCCGGGACGACGAGGCCACCGCGATCGAGGAGGCCCGCGCGTTCTACGACGCCTACTATCCCGACTGGGACGTGCTCAGCGACGAGGAGATTCGGGCACGCGGCGCGTTCGGCCCGCCTGCACAGGTCGCCGAGGTACTCGACGAGTACGCGGACGCCGGCGCCGAGGAGATCGTCGTCCGCTTCGTCACCACCGCGGGCCAGCGTGACCAGCTCGGCCGGTTCCGCGATCTCCTCGACTGACGCGCGGGGTGAACCCGTCTCATCACTCGCGACCGGTCGTGTACGAGCGGCCGGTCTCGTGCCGACCGCGGGCGCCGCAACCGGGAATCAGTCGGGCAGGACGTGGACGTTGCCCATCATCCCCGCCGGCTCGTGGGGGATACAGTAGTAGTGGTACCAGCCGGGTTCCTCGAAGGCGTAGCCGAAGCGCTCGCCCGGCGGTATCGCGCCGCCGCCGTTGAGCTCGTCGATGAACGAGCGGACGGCAGCCAGTTCGTCGTCGAACCCGCCCGAGTCGAAGTAGGGTGCCCCGTCCGGCAGGCGCGGCGTGGGCTCGTCGTCGTCGGCCGTCCCGAGCAGTTCCTTCGCGCGGTGGTGCTCCCGGGTCGCGGCCGTGACGGTGTGGATGCGCGAGCCGGTGTTCTCCCAGATCACGGCGTCGCCGACGGTGGTCTCGACCGTCGGGAGGTCGCGGGGGACCCAGTCCGGCGCGTCGTCGGGGACGGTGGCCGAGGACTGCGGGACGAACGCGTCGGAGACCATCGCCACGTCGTAGTTGCCGCCGCCGAGCTGGCCGACACACCCCGCGGAGGCCGCGGCGACCGCGACCCCCGAGGCGAGAAACGCGCGCCGCTTCATGCTCGCACCTCGGCGCATCGGCAACTAATACTGTTCGATCCCGTCCGTCGATCCCAGACTCTGAGAATCCGGGTGCGAACATGCAGGCCTAAATACGGTCTCCGCCAAGCCGGCACATGGACACCGTGCAGAGTCAGGGGTCGGCGACCGCGCTCGCGCGGCGCGTGGGGGGCTGGTTCGTCGCCCACGCACGCGGGATCGCCGCCGTCACCGTCGGCGTCACCTTCCTGTTGATCCTCCTCGGCGAGTTCACGGCCGCCGCGGGCGCCGGCGCGACCTGCAACAACACGTATCCGGGCTGTGCGGGCCAGCTCTCGCCGATCGGCCTGTCGGTCCCGCAGTTCATCGAGTGGTTCCACCGCCTGGTGGCGATGCTCACCGGCTACCTGATCGTGGGCAACGCCGTCGTGCTCTGGTACAAACACCGGGGCACCCGCGTCTCGCGTAGCGCGTGGCTCGCCGCGATCTTGCTGCCGCTACAGGTGCTGTTCGGCGGCCTGACCGTCACCCTCGCCGGGCTGGTCCCCGGCGGGTACTCGCCGCCGGTGCAGCTGACGCACTTCACGACGGCGCTGGCCATCTTCGTCGCGCTCGTCTTGACGTACGTCTGGCTGGACGAGCTCGAGGGCCGGGGGGCGACCCGCGGGCGGCTGCAGTACGCCGCCCTCGGTGGCGTCGGCCTCGCGGTTCTCCAGAGCGCCTTCGCCCGCGGGTTCCTCTTTACGTTCTGGCCGGGCGTCCAGACGGCGTATCACTTCTTCGGGCTGCTCGAGCTCGCGCTGTTCCTGGCGGCCCTGCTGTGGGGCCGCGAACTGGGGCGGCCTGACGCGGCCGCCCTCGGGGCGATCGGCGCGGTCGTTACCGTCCTGAACGCCTACCTGATCATCGGGCTGTTCGTCGTCACGGCGCAGGTCGTCGCGGTCACGTACCTGCTGCTTTTCGTGCAGTTCGTCGTCTTCGCCGCGCTCGCGTGGTCGGTCTACCGGACGCCCGACGCGGCCGCCGCGTCACCGGCGGCCGACTGAGAGACGGGCGCGGTCAGTTCGGCAGTTTCTCTGTCAGTTTCCCCATCGTCTGGGCCAGCTGCGTGCCCTTGCGAACGTCGCCCTGCATCTCGAATTGCTGTTGCATGAACCCCTGGACGGGGTCGGTCCCGCCGGTGATGAGGCTGACGAGCGTGTCCGCGGGCCCGGAGATCTCGATGTCGGGATCGGCCAGCAGCTCGTTGCCGCCGGCGACGCTGCCGTCCTCGGCGTCGAGTTCGAGGTGGCCCGTCATCGGCGCGTCCGTCGCGTCGAAGTTGACCGCGACGTCGTCGGCGATCGACTCCTGGACGTCGGGGCTGAACTGCACCAGGAGATCCATGCCCGTCCACAGCACCGACTGGAACTGCGCGACGGTCTCGGGGTGCTCGACGGCGAAGTCGCTGACGTCCATCTCGCCCATGCGCTGGACGATGCGCCCGAACAGCGCGGGGTTGTCCATCGCGACCGCCTGGACGCGGCCGTCGACGCGGTCCAGGATGGCCGGGAGTTCGACGGCCAGTTCGTCGTCGGGGAGCTCCAGCGCGTCGTCGATCTGCTCGGCGAGGTCGGTCGTCTCGGTCATGCGAACCTGTACCGAGGGCGGACGGAAGGAGCTCCCCCGTCGCATCCGAGGGACTTTTAGGCGAGCGCCGGCGGCAGGGTCAGCCGCTGTGGAAGTCCGACCAGCCGACCGCGCCCGCACTGACGATCTTCTCGGGCTTTGGGACGTTGCCGTCCGGGGGCTGTCCAGAGACGCCGCCGCCGGGCTGGCCCACCACGAGGCGGCCGACCATCCCCAGCGTCTTGTGGGGGATGCAGTAGTAGTCGTAGGTTCCCTCGACGGTGAACTTCTGCTCGAAGGTCGCGCCCGGATCCGTGAGGATGCCGCTGTCCCAGGCCTCGGCGTCCTGGGGGATGCGCCGGACGCTGGCCTGGGGATTCGACTCGGCGTAGGCCGTCGTCGAGTGCGACCCCGAAGCGATCTTCCAGGTGACGGTCTCGCCCGGCTGGACGTGCAGGCCGATCGGATCGAAGTAGTAGTTCGATCCCTCGGTGTGCATCTCGATCGTGTTCGTCGCACCGCCGCCACCGCTGGCCCCCTGGCCGGTCTGGTTGCCAGCCTGCGTGGCCTGGGTCTGGCCGCCCTGCGTCTGGCCGCCCTGTCCGCCGGACGGCGAGGCCTGTTGGGTCGCGGCCCCGCCTCCGCCACCGGCGGGCGACCCGCCGGGACTGCTCTGGGAGCCCTCCCCCCCGCTCGGTGCGTTACAGCCCGCGACGAGTCCGGTCGAAGCGATGCCCGCGTATCGGAGGAAGCGACGGCGATCCATGTGCAGTACAGAGGTCCACAGCCAGCCTGAAGGCCCTGTTTACGGGTTCTTGGCGGATCGCGGCCACCCGATTGCCGACTCCTCGGAACGAAGCGACGGGCCCGCGCCTGGAGCGAGCTGCCAGCCGCAATGGTGTGTTTTTTGGCGCCCGGAGACGCAGTAGGCGCCAATGAGCGACGCCGCGGCATTCGACTACGAGGAGCTGGGGCTGGTAGCCGGCCTGGAGATCCACCAGCAGCTCGACACCGAGACGAAGCTGTTCTGTGCCTGTCCCACCGAGCTACGCGACCCCGAGGACGCCGTCGAGCGGTTCACGCGGTACCTCCACCCGACGAAAAGCGAGCTCGGCGAGATCGACCAGGCCGCCCTCGAGGAGAGCATGGTCGACCGCGAGTTCGAGTACCTCGCCTACGACACGACCTGCCTCGTCGAGGCCGACGAGGAGCCGCCCCACCGCGTCGACACCGAGGCCATGGCGACGGCCCTGGAGATCGCCCAGCTGCTCGACATGGACGTCGTCGACCAGGTGAACGTCATGCGCAAGATCGTCGTCGACGGGTCGAACACCAGCGGCTTCCAGCGTTCGATGCTCGTCGCCAACGACGGCGTCATCGAGACCGAAGCGGGCCCCGTCGGCGTCGAGGACATGATGCTCGAGGAGGAGTCCGCCCAGCGCGTCGCGGAGACCGACGCCGGCGTCCGCTACAGCCTGGACCGCCTGGGCATCCCCCTGGTCGAGATCGGCACCAAGCCCGACATCCGCTCGCCCGAGCAGGCCCGCGAGGCCGCCGAGCGCATCGGCATGCTGCTTCGCTCGACCGGCCAGGTCAAACGCGGCCTGGGCACTATCCGCCAGGACGTCAACGTCTCGATCGCCGACGGTGCGCGCATCGAGATGAAAGGCGTCCAGAGTCTCGACGACATCGACGACCTGGTGCGCAACGAGGTCCGCCGCCAGGTCGAACTCGTCGAGATCGCCGACGAACTGGCCGCCCGCGACGCCGCGGTGGGCGAGCCCCGGGACGTCAGCGACGTGTTCGCGGACACCGATAGCGGCGTCATCGGCGGCGCGCTCTCCTCGGGCGGGACGGTACTGGCGGTCCGGCTGTCGGGATTCGACGGCCTCGTCGGCCGGGAGATACAGCCCGACCGCCGCCTGGGCACCGAGTTCTCCGACCACGCCAGGCGCCACGGCGCCGGCGGCATCTTCCACACCGACGAGCTGCCGGCCTACGGCGTGACGGACGCGGAGGTCGCGGCCCTCCGGGAGGCCGTCGACGCCGACCCCGAGGACGCCGTCGCCATCGTCGCCGACGACCCCGAGACGGCCGAACTCGCCATCGAAGCCGTCGCCGACCGCGCCGAGACGGCCATGGCGGGCGTCCCCGAGGAGACCCGCGGGGCCAACGAGGACGGCACCTCCCGGTACCTCCGGCCGCTGCCCGGCTCGGCGCGGATGTACCCCGAGACGGACGTCCCGCCGGTCGAACCCGACGTCACCGAAGTCGAGACCCCCGAACTGCTCATCGAGAAGGTGCGCCGGTACCAAGACGAGTTCGGCCTCGACGAGGGGCTGGCCAACCAGGTCGCCTACGGCCGCCGCTGGGCGCTGTTCGAGGACGGCGTCGAAATGGGGGTCGACCCCAACCTGGCCGCCCGAACCGTCGAGTCCGACGTGACCGAACTCCGCCGCGACGACGTGCCCGTCGCGGACCTGACCGACGAGCACTTCCGCGGGACCTTCGAGCTGCTGGCCGACGGCGAGCTCGCCAAGGAGGGCGTCCCGAACCTGCTGCGTGCGCTCGCGAACGACCCGGACATGACCGCCGCCGCGGCCGCCGACCGCGAGGATCTTGGCAGCGCGGGCGAGGACGAAGTCCGCGAGGCCGTCGTCGAGGTCGTCGAACGCAACGAGGACCAGGTCGCCGAGGAGGGCATGCAGGCCTTCTCGGGTCTGATGGGCGAGTGCATGGGCGCACTCCGCGGGAAGGCCGACGGTGACGTCGTCAGCGAAGTCCTCAGGGAGGAGATCCAGAAACGCGCCGGCTGATCGGCCGGCGCCGCCCGCCTCCAGTCCCCAACCCGCCCTCAATGTACACGAAACACCACCTCCTCGTCTCGCTCGTCATCGGCGTCGCGGTCGTCGCGATCGCGCCGCCGCCGATCAGCCCGCTGCTCGTCGTCGCCGCAGCCGTCGTGGTCGGCGTGTCGATCGACCTCGATCACTTCCTGCTCGCGCGCTACAACGCGGGCGACTGGCGCGCCCTGCGCGAGAGCGCGGCCGATCCGCGCCCGCTCCTCTTCGAGCAGGACGCCGTCTTCGAGGACGGCGAGGTCGGCGCCGTCCCGCGGCTGGTCACGCACCTGCTACTGACGGCGGCGCTGATCCTCCTGGCGCTGCCACTCGTCCCGTACCTGGCGGTCGTGATCGGCGTCGTCCTGTTCGCCCACGTCGTCGCCGACGTCGTCTGGGACTTCACCGGCCTGCTCGGACCGGCCCACGCCCGGACCGGCTGAGATCAGTCCCGGTCGTCCCCGCCCGACTCGGCGCGCTCGATGCGCTGGCCGGCTCTCCGGAACAGGCCGCGAAGCGTCCGGACCTCCCGGCCGGTCGGGTGCGCGCGGCCGACGAACCGCCGCCAGAGCCGCCGGGCCTTCGGGCGCTTTTCCTCGGGGTGGCCGATCGCGGTCAGGAAGTCGGCGAACTGCTCGTGCAGGCCATCAATTGCCTCCTGGGGCGCGCGTTCGTGTGATTCGTCGGGGTGCTGGGTCTCGGTGACGGTCAGCTCGCGCAACTCGTAGAGGACGACCGTGGCTGCCTGTCCGAGGTTGAGGACGGGGTAGTCTGCGCTGGCGGGGATCGAACACACCTGGTCCATGCGGGCGAGTTCGTCGTTCGTGAGGCCGACGCGCTCGCGGCCGAAGACGATCGCCGTCTCGGCGTCGACCGTCCGGCGGTCCTCTGTCAGTTCGCGGGGCGTGAGGAAGGGATAGCGGACGTGTTTGGTGGCGTCCTCGTTCGTGACGGCCGTGCAGCCGACGGTGTGGTACTCGGAGACGAGTTCGTCGAAGGAGAGCTCGCGGGCCTCGGGTAGGACGTCCTCGCGGGCCTGGCCGGCGAAGCCGTAGGCCTCCCCGTCGGGGTCGAGCGCAGGTGGATCGACCAGCAGGAGGTTCTCGAGGCCGAAGTTCTTCATGGCGCGGGCGATCGTCCCGACGTTGCCCGGCTCGCTGGCGTCGACGACGGCGACGGAGATCATAGGTCCAGGTCGTCCAGGTCCACGCCGAGGGCGTCCAGATCCTCGTCGTCGAGCTTCTCGAGCTCCGCCTCCAGCGACGGCAACTCCTCGCTCGGTTGCGGGGGATCGGGCAGGTCTTCGGGGTCGGTGTCGACGTGCTCGACGCCGCCGTAGCCATCGGGGGCGCGCCCACCGTCGGCGAACCACTCGTGGAAGGCCTTTCGGAGGTCGCGCTCGCCGGCGTAGGCGCTGCCGCCGACCTCGCGGAACCAGTAGAGAAAGTCCGGCTCGTGGTCGGCGCAGACGAGCACCTCCCCCAGGGGCTCGCCGTAGATGACGCGGCCGACCTTGCACTGCTCGATCTCCTCGTCGCCGTGGATCAGGTAGCAGGCGTCGCAGGGTTCGCCCATCATCGCCGACAGGCGGACGATCCGCTCGCGCGTGTCCGGTTCCATCGTCGCGAGCGGGCGCAGCTCCCCCTCGTCGTCGAACACCGCGGACTCCTCGAAGCGCCACCCGCGCAGCCCGATGTTGACCTTGCCCATGGCGGCCCCTATCGGTGCGGTGACCAAAAACCGCGCGACTCGCCCGGGACCGCGAGCCGCCGTGGTGCGGGGCGTCTGACACGTGTCGGCCGGGCGTCGTCCGGGCGCGACCGGCGTTGCCACGCGATAGCGTGGCCCTCCATGCGTAATCGGTACGCACGCGACGACCGACTGCCTTAAGTAGGAGAATGTCTGACGAAGAGAAAACTTATACCAGATGCGCAAGAACGGGGTGACGAAGGCCGAAAGGGCACCCGGGTAGGGGTACCAGGTTGTGCCATTTCGGCTCACCTTGATTTATCGTGGTCACCGACCGAGCCACAGCCATGGACTTCGCCACCTGGGAACCCGTCTACGAGGCCGTCCTCGCGGACTTCGGATTCGACCGCGCCGCCGACGAGCGCGCCCGCGACGTCCTCGCGACGCTGGTCGATCCGTTCGAGAACGCGCGCCTCGACCTCGAGGGCCGGCGAGTCGCGATCGCCGGCGCCGGCCCCTCCCTGGCCGCCCAGACCGATCGCGCTGCAGCCGCCGACGCCGTCCTCGCCGCCTCGACGGCCGCCGACACGCTACTCGAGGCAGGCGTCGACGTGGACTGTATGGTCACGGACCTGGACAAGAACCCCGAGACGGCCCGAGAACTGACCGAGCGCGGGATCCCAGTAGCCGTCCACGCCCACGGCGACAACGTGCCCGCAGTCCGCGAGCACGTTCCGACCTTCGAGGGCAAGTGGGTGCTCCCCACGACGCAGGCCGCCCCGCGTGGGCCGGTCCAGAACCCGGGCGGGTTCACCGACGGCGACCGCGCGGCGTTCCTCGCCGACGACTGCGGTGCCAGCGAACTGGTTTTCGCGGGATGGGACTTCGACGACCCGACCGTGGGAGCGCGGAAACGACGGAAACTCGTCTGGGCCGAGCGGCTGCTGTATTGGCTGGAGCACCGCCGCGGCGAGCGCTTCGCCGTCCTGGACGGCCGCCGGGAGGCGATCGACGCGTCGTCGCTGCCGATCTGACCGGTTTCAGGGCGTCAGGACGACCTTGCCGCTGGACTTGCGGTCCTCGATGAACTGGTGGGCCTCGGCGGCGTCGGCGAGGTCGAACTCGTGGCCGACGATCACCTCGAGGTCGCCAGACTGGAGCTGCTCGGTGAGGCCGGGAACGGCACCGAACACCCGACCCGGATCGCGGTACATCGCCTGACCGAGGTGGTAGCCCTTGATGGTCTGGTTGTTGAACAGCAGGTCGGCCGTGTTGGGTCGACCCGGTTCGCCGGAGGCGGCGCCGTACGAGACCATCCGGCCGAAGTGTCTCAGCGCCTTCATGCTCTCGGTGGTCGTCTCGCTGCCGATCCCGTCGAGGACGAGGTCGACGCCCTCGCCGTCGGTCGCGTCGTCGACCGCCTCGACGAAGTCGACCTCTGTGTACTGGATCGGGTGGTCACAGCCCAGGTCGGCGGCGAGGCCGAGTTTCTCCTGCGTGCTCGCGGTGCCGAACACCTCGGCGCCGGCGTTGCTGGCGAGTTGGACCGCGGCGGTGCCGACGCCGCCCGCGGCGGCGTGGATCAGCACCGACTCGCCCTCCGAGAGGTCGCCCCACTCGAACAGGCAGTTGTGCGCGGTCAGGAACTGGACCGGAAAGCCCGCGCCCTCGGCGAAGGACATTCCCTCGGGGAGGTCGAACAGCCCGGCGGCGTTGGCGACGGCGTACTCGGCGTAGCCAGCCTCCTCGACGAAGCCCATGACTTCGTCGCCGACGTCGCGGCCGACGCCCTCACCGACGGCGTCGACGACGCCCGCGACCTCCATGCCCGGGACGTACGGCGGCTGGGGACCGCCCTGATACTCCCCGCGGCGCTGCATGATGTCCGCGAAGTTGATCCCCGCCGCCTTCACCTCGATGCGGACCTCGCCCTGGCCCGGTTCCGGCACGTCGCGGTCGGTCACCGACAGGGCGTCGCTGTCACCGAACTCCGTTATCTCGACGGCTTCCATGAGTTAACGATGGAAAGTCAGCCGGATAAGTCGGCGGTACCCCGACGGTTCTTGCCGGTTACGGCGGCCGTCGGGCGGGCCGGGTAGCGAGTCCCCGACCGCTACGGCGTAGGTTTAAGCCGTTTCGGGCGGCCACTGGTGGTATGTCGCACGATTGCAGCTTCCTCGCGGACGTCCTACCCGAGGAGCAGGTGTCGTTCGGGGACTCGGACCGGGACAGTCACGCGGCCGACTGGGCGGCCGACAAAATGCAGGCCGGCGTGACTCCCGACGCCGTCGTGTGGCCCCACTCCACCGCGGACGTCGCCGCCGTGCTCGAGGCCGCCAACGACCGCGGCGTCCCGGTCACGCCCTACGCCGCCGGGACCAGCCTCGAGGGGAACGCCGTGCCGGCGTTCGAGGGAATCAGCATGGACACGACCGAGATGGACGCGGTCCTGGACGTCCGACCGGAGGACTTCCAGATCGACGTCCAGCCCGGCGTGATGGGCAACGAGGTCGACGAGGCCGTCGCCGACGCCGGCCTGTTCTTCCCGCCGCTGCCCTCCTCGGGGAACATCTCGACGATCGGTGGGATGATCGCCAACGACGCCAGCGGCATGCAGACCGTCAAGTACGGCGAGATCGCCGACTGGGTGCTGGAACTGGAGGTCGTCCTGGCGGACGGGTCCGTACTGAAGGCGGGGTCGAAGGCAGTCAAGACCTCCTCGGGGTACAACCTCCGGGATCTGATCGTCGGCAGCGAGGGGACGCTCGGCGTGGTGACGCGAGCGACGCTCGAACTTGAGGGCCGCCCCGAGCAGATTCGCGGCGGCCGAGCGATCTTCCCCAGCCTGGACGACGCGGCCGGGGCCGTGATGGACGCCGTCCAATCGGGCGTCGACGTGGCGAAGATCGAACTCGTCGACGAGGTGAGCGCCGAAATCGCCAACGACTACCTCGACGCCGGCCTGCCCGACGGGGCGATGACGTTCGTGGAGTTTCACGCGAACCACGGCGTCGACGAGGAGATCGCGTTCTGCCGGTCGATCTTCGAGGGCCACGACGTGACGGCGTTCGAGCTGGCCGAGGCGGATCGCATGGACGAACTCTGGCAGGCTCGCCGGGAGATGGCCTTCGCGATTCAGACGTGGGATCCCAACCAGCTCCCCGTCCACCCCGGCGACGTGACCGTCCCGATCAGCAAGCTCCCGGAGATCATCCGTTACGCCAAAGACCTCGGCCGGGAGTACGACAAGACGATCCCCTGTTTCGGCCACGCCGGGGACGGGAACGTCCACTACAGCGTGCTGGTCGACTACAGCGACCCCGACGACGTCCAGGAGGGCGAGGAGGTGTATCGAAAGATCGTCGAGAAGGCGATCGAGATGGGCGGCACGGCCACGGGCGAGCACGGCGTCGGCCGGGGGAAACGCGAGTACATGGAGCTCGAACACGGCGCCGAGAGCGTCGAGGCGATGCGCGCGATCAAGCGCGCGCTCGACCCGCGGGACACGCTCAACCCGGGCAAGATATTCCCCGAGACCGCACGCGGCGAGCGCGTACAGGCCGAGATTCCCGAGGAGTGACCGCATGCCCGGGCCGTCGCGGATAGATCAGTCCGCCGCCACGTCCTCGAACCCGTCGGGCGGTCCAGCGACGCCTCCGTCGGAACCGAGATCGGCGAACCCGGCCAGCGCGTCGGCCGCAGCCGTCGCGGTCGCGCGGACTTCGGCTACACCCGTCTCGATCGCCGCCCCCGTCCGGTACTCGACGTTGGTGGTGAACTTCCGCACGTAGTGGCCGATCGGCGTCCGCTCGCCCTCGACGACGGTCGCCCCATCGCGGATCGCGTCGAGGACGCTGGCGGGGTCGAGCTCGGTGGGGTCGGACGCGTCGGCGTCGACGTCGACTTCCGTGTACGTGCGCCCGACCATCGCCGCGGCGTGGGCGTCGCTGCCGCCGAGCATCGGGTATCCCCGGGCCGCGGCGAAGCGCTGGGCGCGGCGGTTCTGGACGCCCGTGATCGTCAGGGCGTTGAACACCTCGATCGCGTCGGCGTAGCCGATCCGCCGGCGGCGGATGCCGTGGCGCAGCACCTGGAAGGGGTGGGCGACGACGGCGACGCCACCGGCCGCGCGCACGGTCTCGACGGTCTCGACCAGCGGACGGCCCGGCGCGGGACACTCCTCGACGCCGACGGCCAGCAGGTGGCCCGCGGCCGTCGAGACCTCCACGCCGGGGATGGCGAGCAGGCCGTACTCGGGCGCCAGCTCGACGGCCCGCAGCGAGTGCTCGATGGCGTCGTGGTCGGTGACGGCGACGGCGTCGAGCCCCGCGTCGCGCGCGGCGGCGAGCAGGTCAGTGACAGGTACGTCGGCGTCGTACGAGCCCGCCGAGTGGACGTGCGGGTCGATCGAGACGGTCCGCCCGGTCACGCGGACCTCCGGCGATCGTCGACAGCGGCGAGAACGGCGAGGCACTGGGGGTCGTTCGACGGGGAGAGCGCGACTGGAGAACAGGTGGTCGTCAGGGAGAGGTCGTCCGACATACAATCACGAGTAGCGTATTCGTGGCCGAGCGATATAAGCTTCCTCGCCGCGTCAGACGGGCGTCTGTCGGGTGTTACCGGCTCGCTCAATCGTGGACGAGGACGTCGAGGACGTCCGGCCCGGGCGTCCCGAGCGCCTCCTCCAGGGCAGGCGCGATCTCTTCGGGCGTCTCGACGAGGCGAGCGCGCGCGCCGTGGCTCTCGGCGTTCTTCACGAGGTCGACGGGCGGCTCGAAGTCCATGCCGACGTAGTCGTGGTCCGCGTCGGTGCCGCCGAAGATGGAGATCGTGTTGTCCTTGAGGATGCGGTAGTTGCGGTTGTCCGGGATCACGACGGTCAGGTCGACGTCGTGGCGGGCGGCCGAGTACAGCGAGTGCGGGTAGTAGAGGTACGAGCCGTCGCCGACGTACCCGATTACCTCTCGCGGGTCGTCGCGCATCCCCTCGGCGATGGCCGCGCCGACGGACGCGGGCAGCCCGTAGCCGAGGCCGCCGCCCTTGTTCGAGATCATCTGCTGGGGTTCCATCTCCCAGCGCAGTAGCAGGGGGTACTTGGCGGTGATGCCCTCGTCGACGACGTAGGCGTCGGGGGCGGTCTCCCGGAGCGCGTCGACCAGTTCCCACTTGCCGGCGCGGGTCTCGCCCTCGTCGGCCTCGTCGACGCTCATGGACTCGATGGTCCCCTGCAGGGACTGCTTGGTGGTCTCGACCTGCTCGATGCGCGACTCGCGCTCGTCGGCGGGCAGGCGGTCGGCAAGCAGGGCGGCCAGTTGCTCCATGACGAGGCCGGGGTCGCCGACGACGGCGGCGTCGGCGGGCTGGTTCTTCCCGACCTCCCAGGCGTCGTCGCTGACGAAGATGCAGGTGGTCTCGGGGTCGACCAGTTTGTCCTCGTGGCGCATCAGCGTCGTGTGGCTGGAAGTGCCGACGAAGACGATCGTGTCCCCGCCCATGAGCATGCGGGCGACGCCCTCGTTGGGCGGCATGTGCGAGATCCACTGGGGGTGGTCGCCGGGGAAGTTCACCTCGCAGGAGAGGATCTCGGCGTGGACGCGCGCGCCGGCTGCCTCCGCAAAGTCGACGGCCGCCTCGACGGCATCGGTGCCCGAGCGGGCCACCTCGTCGCCCAGGATCAGAACGGGATCGTCGGCCTCGACCAGCAGGTCGGCCGCGCGCTCGACCTGGGCGGGGTCGCCGCTGCCGGCGTTGGGAATCTGTCCCAGTCGCTCGATGGCGTCCGGCTCGATCTCCGAGAGCATGACGTCCTGAGGGAGGCCGAGGAAGACCGGGCCGGTCGGCGGCGTGAGCGCGACGCGAAACGCCCGCCGGAGCATGGTCGGCAGGGCGCTGACGTCCAGCACCTCGTCGGACCACTTGGTGAACTGCTCGACCATCGCCTCCAGGTCGCCCTCGAGGATGGGCTCCTCGTGGCGGAAGTCGCGCTCGTGGTTGCCGGCGGTGATCACCAGGGGCGTCCCGGCCCAGTCGGCGGCGTAGGTGTTGCCGATACCGTGGGCGAGCCCGGGCGTGATGTGGAGGTTGACCACGCCGACGGGGTTGATCGACGGGTCGTCGTCGGCGTGGTAGCGGCGGGTGCTGGCGTAGCCGGAGGCCATCCCGACCGCGATGTCTTCGTGGAGGCCGAGCACGTACTCCAGGTCGCTCCCGGACAGAGCCTCCATGATCGGGAGCTCGGTCGTCCCGGGGTTCCCGAAGACGTGCTGGACGCCGTACTGCTCCAGGGCGTCGACGAACAGGTCCGCGCCCGTGTAGGTGTCTGCCATGCCTTCGTGTTCCGCGCGTCTCTGGTAAAAAGCTGATCGTCCGCCCGCGGTGACTCCGCACCGTCACGGCGCCACGCTACCGTCGCCGTCCCGGCGCTCGTACAGGTAATAGGAGTACGCCACGAGGAACAGCGCCGACGCCACCACCGGTCCGAGCACCAGATAGACCCCGTAGGTCGGGACGAACGCGCCGACGACGGCGAGCAGCCCCGAGAGCTTGAACAGCGTCGCGCCGATCTCGTGGGTCCGCTGCCAGACGGTCTCGTCGCTGAGCGTCCAGGGCGTGCGGATGCCGACGAACCAGTTGCGATCTGCCGCCCCGAGCAGGCGGCCGACGTAGATCAGGAGGAGGCCGACGCCGGCGAAGACGGTCGCGGTCAAGGGCACGTCGAACCCCAGGTTCACCGCGAGCGTCAGCCCGTGGGTCAGCGCCAGAAAGGCCGTCAGGACCACCACGAACTCGTCGTACAGCGGACGAAACGCCGCGTAGTTCTCGCGGCGAGGGTCGACCTTCGGGACCGCGTACAACAGCGCGGCGACGCCCGCGGTGAGTGCGGGAACGAAGAACGCCCCCCAGAGTCGCGACATCGTCCCGTTCGGGTCGCCGCTGGCACCCCAGTGGGTCACCATCGTCTCGGGGAGGCGGGGATACAGGAGGGCGCTGGCCGCGACCATCGCGACCACGATCGCGCCGGTGAGGGCCGCCGAGCGCTTCGTGTCCATGCCGTTCGTTTCGGTCCGTTCGCTGGTAAGTGTATCGTCCCGAGAGGTCGACCTGCCTCACCAGGGTTCGACGGCCATCTCGACGGGCCGGTCCGGCACCATCGTGACCGCGGAACTGACGCCCGGGGAGTCCTCGACGGGCGACCGGAGCCGGAAGCGAACTGAACCGAGCGCGACCGCGAGGACGAGCTGGGCCTCCATGAGCGCGAACTCTCGGCCGATGCACATCCGTGCGCCCCCGCCGAACGGGAAGTAACTGTAGCGGGGGCGCTCGGCCGCCGCGTCGGGCTCGAATCGCGCGGGGCGGTACGCCAGCGGATCGGCCCACAGGTCCGGGTCGCGGTGGACGACGAACTGGCTGAGGAAGACGTCGCTGCCGGCACCGATGCGGTAGTCGCCCACCACGTCGTCGGCAATCGCTTCGCGGACGAACACGGGCACGGGCCGGTAGATGCGCATGGCTTCCTGGACGCAGCGCTTCGCGAACGACGTCTCCGCGCCGCCGGGGCCGCCCAGTGCCGCGACCGCGAGCGGGTCCTCGGCCGCCGCGACCGTCTCGTGCAGGCGCTCGTGAACGTCGGGGTGGCGCGCCAGGAGGTACCAGGTCCACGTCAGCGCCGCCGCGGTCGTCTCGTGGCCGGCCAGCAGGAAGGTGATCAGCTCGTCGCGGACCTGCGCGTCGCCCATGCGCTCGCCGGTCTCCTCGTCGCGGGCGGTCAGCAACCGCGACAGGAAGTCGTCGTGCTCGTCGGCGCGGCCCCGGCGGTCGTCGATCAGCTCGCGAACCACTGCGTCCAGCGTCCCGATGGCCTCGCGCGTCCGGCGATTCCTCGGCGTGGGCACCCACAGCGGCGCCGTCGGGACGACGCTGACGCTGCGCTGGAACTGCCGGCGAAGCAGCGCCAGTGCGTCGGCGATCTCGCCGGCGTGGTCGGCCATGTCGGCGCTGAACATCGCCTTCCCGATGACCAGCAGCGTCAGCCGTTCCATCTCGGCCAGCAGGTCGATCGGCTCGCCGGCGTCGCCGGCGGCCAGCCAGCGCTCGACGGCCGACTCGGCCTCCTCGACGACGAGGTCGGCGAACGACCGCACCGCCGCGGGACGAAACTCGGGGCGAATCATCCGGTGCTGGCGCTGCCAGTGGCTCCCTTCGGCGGTGAGCAGCCCCCCGCCGAACACCGCGGCCAGCTCCTCGCGGTAGACCGCCGCCTTCCGGTAGTTGCCCTGGTTCGATTCGAGGACGTGCTGGATCGCGGCGGGGTCGGCCAGGAGGTAGCCGCGACCGCCGTCGGGCGTGCGCAGCGCCGCGACGCGGCCGTATCGCTCGCGGACGTCGAGGAGGACGGTGGCGACGTCGCCGGTCAGGAGCTCGGCGGCGAGCCGGAGGTGCTCGAGACCGGCCGGCCCCGGGGGGTCGACCGCGCTCCCGACGCGCTCCGAGTCGGCCTCCGGGGCGGCCGCGGTCACGCCACGTCCTCCATGCGGCCGGTGACCTCGTCCATCAGCTGTCCGAAGGCCCGGGCGTCCTCCAGCGATCCGAGCACCTCGTAGCGATTCTGGACGTACGCCAGCGTCGCGTCGAACTCGCCGTCCCCGAGCATCCGGAACAGGACGTCGGTCGACCCCCGGAAGGTGACGTCGGCGTCGTCGAGCAGGCCCGGCCCGCCATCGATGGTTCCGTCGTCGGCGTCCGCGACGGCGTGGAAGGCGACCTCGGCGTCCCGCGCCTCCCAGTTCACCCGGAACGAGTCGGTGACCGCCGCCCCGACCTCAGGGACGACGTTGGTCGCGGTCCCGACGCCGTTCCAGAGGATCGCCAGGAAGCGGTCGACCGTCTCCGGCTCGGCGGCGGCGTACTCCCCAAGGTTCTCCAGCGCGCACACGCGCTCGATCAGCCGCTGGTAGCTGTCCGGTTCGTCGACGAGCAGGTACATGAGGTCCTCCTCGACCGCAGGCAGTACCTCGGGGAGGGCGTCGCGGAGTCGGGCGTCGTCGCGGTCGAGTGCCTGGGCGAGTCGTTCGATGGACTGGCGTGTCATGCGTGGGCTCCCGGGCGGCGGCGCCGCGGACGGCGACGCGAGCCACCGGTTGTTCGCGCCGATACGACGGACGCGCCCATCAGGGTGGCGGGTCCGATGTGTGGTGACTTATCCCACTGCCGACCCGCTCGACTGCCTTATACTCCCATGGATGTGGTGCAGCAGGGCTACGAGGGGCGGAACCGAACCGCACGGCACACCATGACGGGGGCAGGTCTGCCGGCCGCGAACGGGTGGACGGACGCGCGAACGCACGCCGACGACGACTGGGCGCCGGCCGGGTACGACGGGGGGAGCCGACGATGAAGTTCGGCATCTTCTACGAGCACCAGTTGCCCCGCCCGTGGGACGAGGGCGACGAGCGGCGGTTGTACCACGAGGCGCTGGACCAGATCGAACTGGCCGACGAGCTGGGCATCGACTACGCCTGGGAGGTCGAACACCACTTCCTCGAGGAGTACAGTCACTCCTCGGCGCCGGAGGTGTTCCTCGCGGCCGCCAGCCAGCGGACCGAGGACATCCGCCTGGGCCACGGCATCAAGCTCATGCCGCCGAGGTACAACCACCCGGCGCGCGCCGCCGAACAGGTCGCCACGCTGGACATCGTCGCCGACGGCCGCCTGGAGTTCGGCACCGGCGAGTCCTCCTCGGACGTGGAACTCGGCGGATTCGGGATCCCCCGCGACGAGAAAGAGCCGATGTGGACCGAAGCCGTCGAGCAGGTGACCGACATGCTGACGGCCGAGCCCTACCCGGGCTACCAGGGAGAATACTTCGAGATGCCCGAGCGCAACGTCGTCCCCAAGCCGGTGCAGGACCCCCACCCGCCGCTGTGGGTGGCCTGTTCCGGCCGCTCGACCATCGAGCAGGCCGCCCGGCTGGGCCTGGGCGTGTTGAGCTTCAGCTTCGCGACGCCCGAGGAGACCAGCGAGTGGGTCGACGCGTACTACGACACCCTGCGCGAGGAGTGCGACCCGATCGGCGACGCCGTCAACCCCAACTTCGCGATCGTGACCGGGTTCTCCTGCCACGAGGACGAAGACGTCGCCCACGAGCGCGGCGCGGAGGGCTTCGCGTTCTTCCAGTACGCGCTGGCCCATTACTACGGCCCCGACGAGCACGTCCCCGGCGAGACGAACGTCTGGGAGAAGTTCCAGGAGGTCGGCGCCGATGCCGTCCTCGAGGGCAACCAGGGCGACGGCGCCATCGGTACGCCCGACCAGCTCCGGGCGTACCTGCGCGATCTGGAGGACGCCGGCGTCGACCAGGTGATCTTCGTCCAGCAGGGCGGCAACAACCGCCACGAGCACATCTGCGACTCCCTGGAGCTGTTCGCCGACGAGGTGATGGGCGAGTTCCACGAGCGCGACCCCGACCACCGCGCCGAGCGCCGCCGCGAACTCGAAGGGGCGATCGACGCGCCGCTGGTCGAGCGAGAGTGACGGAGAGAGCGGCGCCGCCCTACTCGGGCGCCAGCGCCTCGATCGTGCGGTCGATGTCCGTGGGCTCGGCCGCCCGCGGGAACGAGACCGACGCCGACGTCACGCCGTCGATGGCCTCGAACTCGTCGATGCGGTCGCGGCACTCCTCGGGCGTGCCGGCGATCGCCAGCTCGTCCAGCAGGTCGTCCGGGAACTCCGCGACCAGGCGCTCGCGGTCGCCGCCGTTCCAGTTGTCGTGGATCTCGTAGGCCACGTCCTCGTAGCCCTGCCGGGCCAGCGCGTCGCGGTAGTACGTACCCATGCCGCCGATATAGAAGGCGATGTGCTGTTTGACGAGGCGCCGAGCGCGCTCGCGGTCCTCGTCGACGAGGCAGGTCAGCGACAGCGTGACCTCCTGGTCGTCGCGATCGCGGTCGCCGAGGTCGGAGCCGCGATCGAAGTCGTCCATGCGCTCGGCGAGTCCCTCCTTGGTGAGCATCAGCGCGTGCCAGCCGTCGGCGAAGCGGCCGGCGAGTTCGACCGCCTTCGGGCCCATGCCGGCGGCGTCGATCGACGGGACCGGCTCGGGCGGCGAGAAGCGCAGCCGGAAGCCGTCCAGGTCGTAGTACTCGCCGTCGTAGCTGACCTCCTGGCCGGCGAGCACCTGTTTGGCGACGTCGATGGTCTCGCGGGTGTAGCGCAGCGGGTTGGCGAAGTCCTTGCCGTGCCAGTTCTCGATGACGATCGGTCCCGAGGGGCCCAGACCCAGCCGGAAGCGGCCGTCGGAGACCTCCTGGAGGGTGGCGGCGGTCTGGCCGATCAGGGCGGCCGACCGGGAGTAGACGGGGACGATGGAGGTGCCGATGCCGATTTCCTCGGTGCCGTGGGCGATGCTGGTGAGCGTGGTGACGGCGTCCCGGCCCCAGGTTTCGGGGAGCCAGGCGCGATCGTAGCCCAGGTCCTCGGCGCGCTGGGCCTGCTCGACGAGCGTGTCGACGCTCGGCTGTGCGCCGACCGGCAAGAACACGTCACGGTTGGCCATACCAGGTTGGCGGCCGCCGGGCTCAAATAGGTTGACGCTCCGGCGGGCGCGGCCCAGCCTGTTCAGGTGCCGGGGTCTTCCATGATGTTCGGGACGCCCTTGGCCGTGATCGTCTGGCCCGTGAGGTACGAGGCGGCCTCGCTGGCGAGGAACTGGGTGACGTCGGCGATCTCCTCGGAGAGGCCGATCCGGCGGTCGACGTCCGAGCGGTCGAGCTCGTCGGCGGTGACGCCCATCTGACTGGCGACGCCGGGCGTGGCGACGAAGCCGGGCGCGATGCAGTTGACCCGCACCTGGTCGTCGGACCACTCGAAGGCGAGCGTCTTGGTCAGATTGATGACGGCGGCCTTGGCCGCGGCGTAGTGGCTCATGAACGGCGCGCCGTCCTGGCCCGCCACGCTCGCGAAGTTGACGATCACGCCGCCGTCGTTCTCGCGCATGACCTCGCCGGCGACCTGCGTGCAGTGGTACGTGCCGTGCAGGTTGATGTCGACGATGGTCTTCCAGCCGTTCTCGCTGATGCCCTCGAAGTTCGCCATGAACGACGCGCCGGCGTTGTTCACCAGCACGTCGACGCCGCCGAACTCCTCGACGGTCGCGTCGACCAGCGCCTCGACGGCGTCGCGGTCGGTCACGTCGCACTCGATCGGGACGCACCGGCCGCCCTCGGCGTCGTTGATACCCTCGGCGACATCGTCGACCTTCTCCTGCTCGCGCGAGCAGATGACGACGTCGGCGCCGTCGTCGGCGAACCGCTCGGCGATCGAGCGCCCGATGCCCTGGGACGCGCCCGTGACGATCGCCGTCTTCCCGCCGACGCTGAACTGCTCTAACATGCCTCGACCTCCGCGTTCGAGCTTACCATTGTTAATCTACGTCGGCTCCTTCCACCGCACTGTTAATAAAATTGTGAGGTTCCGGCAGAGCCAGCGCGGCGGCGACCGCCTTTCACAGACGCGCGGGGACGCGGGAACGGCCGGGAAACCCGGGAGCACGCGTCGAGGCGCCCGGTACATTCAATGGGCAGCGAACAGTTGACAGTGAACATGGAACTCGAGGACGTGGCGGGCGACCCGCTCGCGGGCAACGCCGCCGCGCTGCACGACCAGACCGCCGAAATCCACGGCGATCTCCCCGCTCTGGAGATGGACGGCGAGACGTACACGCACGCGGCGCTGCGCGATCGCTCGGCGCGGTTCGCGGGCGGCCTGCACGACCTCGGCCTCGAGCCCGACGACCGGGTCGTCGTCTACCTGCCGAACTCACCGGCGTACCTGATCGCCTCGCTCGGGGGACTAAAAGCCGGCACGCCCGTCTCGTTCGTCAATCCCCAGTACAAGCCCCGCGAGATGGTCTACCAGCTCGACGACGCCGACGCGCAGGTGGTCGTCAGCCACGTCTGGCTGCAGAACAACGTCCGCGAGGCGATCGAGCAGGCCGACGTCGACCCGACGGTCGTCCTGGTCGGCGACGAGGCCGAGGTCCCCGAGGACTACCTGCACCTCTCGGCGGTCGACGGCGAGCCGACCCACGTCGAGCGCGACGCCGACGACGTGGCGCTCCAGCCGTACACCTCCGGCACGACCGGCAAACCGAAGGGCGTGTTGCTCACCCACCGGAACCTCCGCGCCCAGGGCGTCTCGAACCTCGACGACCACGACGTCGCACCGGCCGAGGCCAGGAGCCTCATCTGGCTGCCGCTGTATCACATCACGGGCTTCGTCCACTGCGCCTGGCAGCCGCTGTTGTACGGCGGCTCGCTGCACCTGCGCAGCCCCGCGCGCTGGGACGCCGAGGATGCCATGGCGACCGTCGAGTCACTGGAACCGACGCTGTTCATCGGCGTCACGGCGATGTACGTCGACATGGTCCAGTCCGAGGCCTTCGGCGAGTACGACCTGACGAGCCTGGAGGTAGCCGCCGAGGGCGGCGCGAAGATGTCCGTCGCCGTCCAACGCGAGTTCGAGGAGACAGCGGGTCTGGACATCACGGAGGGCTACGGACTGACCGAGACCACGGGCTCGACCCACACTGAACTCGACACTACCTTCGGCGCCCGCGAGGGCACCGTCGGCCAGCCCACGCGGATGACCGATTCCAAGATCGTCGACGCAGACGGCACGGAAGTAGGTGAGGGCGAGGAGGGCGAACTGCTCGTGCGCGGCCCGCAGGTGATGAAGGGCTACCACGACATGCCCGAGGCGACCGAGCGGGCGTTCACCGAGCGCGGGTACTTCCGAACCGGCGACGTCGCCCGCCGCGACCGGGACAACTACTACGAGATCGTCGACCGGAAGAAACACGTCATCGTCACCGCCGGGTACAACGTCTATCCCAGCGAAGTCGAAGAGCTGCTCACCGAGCACGAGGCCGTCGCCGAGGCCGCCGTCGTGCCGATTCCCGACGAGCGCCGCAACGAGGTCCCGAAGGCGTTCGTCGTCCCGGCCGCCGGCGTCGAACCCGGCGTCGACGTCACCGCCGAGGAACTGCAGGAGTTCGCGATCGCCGAACTCGCCGAGTACAAACACCCCCGCGAGGTCGAGTTCGTCGACTCGCTGCCGCGGACCTCCAGCGGGAAGATCCAGAAGTACAAGCTCCGCGAGGAGTGAGCCCCTGGGCGGCCCCGAAGTGCGAACGGTGTAAGATAAACGGCCCCAAATATGCGGTTGCGTTAAGCGAGTCGGCGATTCGGCGCACGAACGTTTGACGCGACAGGAATCCTTTTCCGTCCGAGGACTGTCTGTTCCGGAAAATGGAAGCGTCCCGGGAACTGTCGGACGGGTCGTCGGGCCATCGGATCGAGTTCGAAGTGGACTGGCCACCGGGCCACGTCGCCGCGTACCTGATCGACGGCGAGGAACCGGTCCTGGTCGACACGGGGATGACCGGCGACGGCGCTCGCGAGCACCTCCTCGCGGGCCTGGACGACGCGGGCTACGAGCTGGCCGACATCGAGCATCTAGTCGTCACGCACCCCCACGTCGATCACGTCGGGCAGGTGCCGACCGTCCTCGAGGCGGCCGATCCCACCTTCTGGGCGCCGGCGACCGCCCGCGAGCGCCTCCGGCGCGACGTCGACGAGCTGGAGGTCGAGGTCCGCGAGAACGCCACCGCAGCCGGCCTGCGGGGCCAGTATCTCGAGGGCGCCGTCGACATGTCCGTCGAGTCGCTCGAACGCGACCGCGACCTGCTGCCCGTCGACGCGGTCGACCACTGGATCGAGGGCGGCGAGACCGTCACGATCGCCGACTGGGACGTGCGGCCCGTCCACACGCCGGGCCACCAGGCCGACCACCTCTGTTACCTGACCGAGGTGGGCGACGAGCGGGTGCTGTTCTCCGGGGACATGGCCCTCTCTACCTTCCGTCCGGTCGCGATGCACGACGGGCTGGCCGACGGCTACACCGAGGCGATCGACGCCTACTACACCGCGCTCGACCGGCTCGACGAGCTGTCGGTCGACCGCGTGTTCACCGGCCACGACCCGGTCCACACCGAGTTCCAGGCGGCCGTCGAGCACGACCGCGGCAGCCTCGATCACCTGCTGGAGCGCACCCGCGACAGCCTCGATCCCGACGAGGGCAAGACCGCGATCGACGTCGCCTTCGAGCGCTCGGGCGACCGCGACATCCGCTACCTGGTGATCGAGACGATGAGCGCGCTCGCGAAACTCGAGGCCGACGGCGAGATCGAGGGCGTCACCGACGAGCACGGCGCCCGCCAGTTCACCCGCTCGGCATGAGCGAGGCGCCGCCGGAGCCTTTCGCGGCCGCCTTCTTCGACATCGGGGGCGTGATCGTCAGCCTCCCGTCGATCCGGCAGGGCTACGTCGACTACCTCACCGAGTTCGCCCGCGAGCACGACCTCGAGCCCGGACCAGCCATCGAACAGTGGCGCGAGACGCTCGGCAAGCACTTCAGGGCCGCCGAGGGCACCGAGTACCGGACGGCCCGCGAGGGCTACCGGAAGGCCTTCGCGGCGCTGGTCGACTGCGACCTCGCCGAGGAGGAGTGGCGCCCGGGCTTCGAGGCCGCGACGAGCGCTGCGATGGAACCGGAGCCTAACGTCGTCGACGCCATCGAGACGCTGGCCGACCGCGGGCTGTACCTGGGGATCGTCTCGGACATCGACACCGCCGAGGCCCACCGCATGCTCGAGCAGTTCGGGATCGACGACGCCTTCGACGGCGTGACCACCTCCGAAGCAGTCGGGCGCAAGAAGCCCGATCCGGCCATGTTCGAGCACGCCCTCGAGCAGGCGCCGGTCGACCCCGACGAAGCGGTCGTGATCGGCGACCGCTACGACCACGACATGGAGGGCGGGAAAGCCGCGGGCCTGTGGACCGTCGCGTACAACGGCTCGGCCGCCGAGGCCGTCGCCGACGCCGAGCGCGACGGGTACCGCGTGTTGGACGACCCAGCCGTGGATTTCCTGCTCTCGGATCACGCGGACCTGCCGGCGCTCATCGGACTCGAGGCGTGAGGAACGCGCCGCTACCGGGCCTACGCGGCCGAGCCTTCGATTTGAGGGTAAACGCTTAACGGGGGTCCTCGAAAACACTCCGGGTGCAATGGACTTCGGACTGGATGACAAGACCGCCCTCGTCACGGGGGGCGCGGGGCGCATCGGGAGTGAGGACTGCTACACGCTGGCCGAAGAGGGCGCCGAAGTGGTCGTCCTCGACGTCGACGAGGACGGCGCCAAGGACGTCGTCGACGACATCGAATCGGACGGCGGCGACGCCATCGCCGTCGAGTGCGACCTGACCGACCGCGACCAGGTCGCCGAGGTCGTCGAGGACCTCCAGGACCAGACCGGCGGCGTCGACGTCCTGGTCAACAACGCGGGCATGGTCGACGCCGTCGGCCGCGCCGGCGACCTCGATCCCTCGACCTGGGATCGGGACATGTCGATCAACCTCACGGGCACCTACAACATCACCCGCGAGGTCTTCCCCAACATGTGCGAGCGCGGCTGGGGTCGCGTGGTCTCGATGTCCTCGATGGCCGGCGCCTACGGTGGCTTCGGCCAGATCTCCTACTCGACGACCAAGGCCGGGCTCATCGGCTTCGGCAAGACCCTGGCGCTGGAGGGGGCCCCCGAGGGCGTCACCTCGAACGTCCTCGCGCCCTCGATCGTCGTCGGCGACCTCGCCGAGCTCCCGCCGGACCAGCTCGAGAACATCAACTCCCACTGGGCCGACATCGCCCGCGCGACGCCCATGGGCACCCTCGGCGAGGAGGAGGACGTCTCGAACCTCATCGCCTACCTCGCCAGCGAACAGGCCTCCTACATCACCGGCCAGGTCATCGCCGTCGCCGGCGGCGTCGATCTGTTCACCTACTGAACGCACCTGTTTTGCGCTCGGGTGCGATTCGCCCACCGCACGGGGAGAATCTGCACCAGAAACCAGGACTCGCGCCACGCGCGAGCGCAGCGAGCCGCAGACGCGCCCGCTACGTCGCCCGCTGACTACACGTCGTCGGGCGCCAGCGTCCGAATCGTCTCCAGCGCCAGATCACCGGCCTGTCGCGGCACCGTCACGATCGGCAAGTCGACGATCCCGTCCTGGAGCGTCGCGAGTTGGTCGCGTGCCTGGTCGGGGGTGCCGGCGATTCCCAGTGCCTCGACCATCTCGTCCGTGACGGCCTCGCGCGCGCCGCCGCGGTCCCCATCGCGCCATCGACTCGCGACGGCCGCCGCCTCGTCAGGGAAGCGCTCGGCGACCGCCTGGCGGTAGCCCTCGCCGTTGCCGACGTAGTACGCCAGGTGGCCGCGGATCGCGTTCCTGGCGGCGTCCGGGTCGTCCGCGCTGACCGCCGACGGCACGTACGGCGCGACCGTGATGGCCTCGGGGTCGCGGTCTGCCTCGCGGGCCGCGGTCGCTACCTCCTCGAAGGCCTCGGGGAGGTCCGGAAACGGGACGTTGTGGGGGATCCAGCCGTCGTCCAGCCGCCCGACGACACGGCGATTCGCCGGGCCGAGCGCCGCGTGATAGATCGGCACGTCGCGACCGAGCGGGCGGAAGTCCTGCACCTGGAGCAGTTCGCCGTCGTAGCTGACCGTCTCGTCGCCCGTCGAGAGGTACCGGCGGGCGACGGCGATCGTCTCGTGAGCGCGACGGACCGGCCGGTCGAAGTCACTCCCGTGGAGGTCCTCGATCGCCTTCCGGGTGCTGACGCCGGTGCCGAGAACCATCCGGCCGTCCGAGTAGCGATCGACGGTGGCGGCGGCCATCGCGAGCACCGCGGGCGAGCGCGAGAACACGTTGACGATCGCGGTGCCCAGGGTCACCGACTCCGTCTCGCGGGCGACGGCGCCCAGCTGCACGAACCCGTCGCTGCCCCAGAGTTCGGGCATCCAGACCGACCCGTACCCGAGGCCCTCGGCGGTCACGGCGATCTCGACGGGATCCATCACGTCCGCGGGGGGCAACAGCACTCCTGGTCGCATGCCCGAATCCGACGGGACCGATCGGCAAAAAGCTCCCCCGGGCGGCTACTTGACGACGCCGTCGGCCCGGAGTGACGCGATCGTCCCCTCGTCGTAGCCGACCTCGGCGAGCAGGTCGTCGGTGTGCTCGCCCAGTGCCGGGGCCGGCCCGCCCGGCTCGGTCTGTTCGGTCGACTGCGCCGGGAAGCCAATGCGGGGCGCGCCCTCGCCGCGGACGAGGAGATCGCGGGCCGCCGCGCGGGCGCTCTCGAGGGACTCCGCGAGCGTCTGGACCGGGGCGACCATCGCCTCGACGTCGCCGAGTGCAGCCTCCCACTCGTCGCGGGTCCGGCCGGCGAAGATCGCGGCGAGTTCCTCGCGCAGCGCCGCCTGCTCGGCGGTGTCCCGCGTCATGTGCTCGTCGATCAGGTCCTCGCGGTCGACCGTCTCGCAGAACGTGCGCCAGAACTTCGGCTCGAGAGCGGCCAGCGTGACGTAGCGCCCGTCGGCGGTCTCGTAGACGTCGTACCAGGGCAGGCCGCCGCCGAGCATCGCGTTCCCGGGACGGGGCTCGTCGCCGGACAGCGCCTCGTACGCGTAGGCGTGGGCGAAGGAGTTCACCACGTCCGTCATCGCGACGTCGACGTACTCGCCGCCGGTGTTGCCGAGTTCGCGCGAGAGCAGCGCGCCGACGACGCTGAACGCCGCGAACAGTCCGCCGGCCATGTCGCCGATCGGGTAGCCCGGGATCGCTGGCGTCTCGTCCTCGCCGCGCCGGGTCAGGTCGAGCAGGCCGGCCATGCCGACGTAGTTCAGGTCGTGGCCCACCCGGTCGGCCTGAGGGCCGGTCTGGCCGAAGCCCGACAGCGAGCAGTAGACCACGTCGGAGTTGCGCTCGCGGACGGTCTCGTAGTCGACGCCGAGGCGGTCGACCACGCCGGGCCGGAACTGCTCGAAGACCACGTCGGCGGTCTCGGCGAGCGCCAGCGCGGCCTCGCGGCCGCGGTCGGACTTGAGGTCGAGGGCGACGCTGCGCTTGCCGCGGTTGACCGCGTCGAAGATCGCGCCGACGCCCTCGTCGGTGTACGGGGGCATGACTCGCGCGTAGTCGCCCGTCTCGGTGTCCTCTACTTTGACGACCGTCGCGCCCGCGTCAGCGAGCAGCTGGGTCGCGTACGGCCCGGGGAGCAACCGCGAGAGGTCGAGCACCCGGACGCCGTCCAGTCGCATGCTCGCCTCGTCGGCCTCCGGGTACATGAACGGTCCGCCGTGAACCGTTCACCGCCGTCCCGCGAGCACTCCCGTCCGACCGGAGACCACTCGCGGGGCGGAACTAACGGCTCGCCGAAGCGTTGCGCGGAGAACGGTCGGTGTGAAGTGTGGCTTTTCGGACGCGGGCGGCCCCCTCGAATCCAGGCGCCCGGTGAGAGTGCCGGGACGGCACGAAACAAGTCGCGAACCGACGGGTGGCCCAGCGCAAATGACACTCAGGCGAGCCGAGCACTCGCGCGCGGCGGCCGGACCGTTGCACGCGAGTAACGCCGGCTTGTCCGGCACCTCTCAGCGGTCCTGAGCGTTGAGGGCGCCGCGCGAGCGGCGTGAAGCGACACAACGGTCTGTCCGGTTTATGCGGAACTTCAGGGTACTAGGGCCGTCCCGTGGCCCGACGGCCACGAGGGTGGGGCAGTATTCCGATGCACGGACACGCCACGTACCGAACGCGACGCACAGTGACTACAGCCATCGACCGACGACCCGAGCGGGATCGGCCATGAACCGAGCTCGCGCGATTCTTTTCGCCGCCGTGCTCGTCGTGAGCGCCGGGGCGACGCCGGTCGTCGCGGGCGCGGCCCACAGTGGACCCGTCCAAAGCGCGACCGCAGGCGCCGAGGGCCCGCAACTGGCACGAGGGGCGCCGCCCGCGGCCGCGGGGACGAGCGAGAGCGGCGATTCCGGCGACGGCCAGGCGGCCACCGGCGGGGAGACCGGCGATCCCAACGCACAGTTCGCGGCTCTCGCGCCGCGCCTCCAGGCGATGGCCGGCGCCGACCACGAACAGCAGGTCCAGCTCTCGGACGACCTGCGGCAGGCGGCGACCCGGGGGGCCCGGCAGGGCGCCCGCCTCGCCCAGCGACAGGGCGCCGAGGTGACCCAACGGCAGGTCCAGGCCGCGGCCGACGGAGCTGTCAGGGCCGCCGCGCAGAACCAGAACGCCTCCGTCGAGCAGGTCCAGGCCGCCGCCCAGGGTAGTACCTACGGCGCCCTGATCCAGAGCCAGTCCGCCGACGTCGAGCAGTACCAGGCGGCGATCTACGGCGCGAGCGCCGGGTCGCTCTCCCAGTCGCAGTCGGCCTCGGTGACCCAGATCCAGAGCGCCGGCTACGGCGCGGCCCACGGCTCGATCGCCCAGTCGCAGTCGGTCAACGTGACCCAGATACAGTACGCCGCGACGGGCGCGGCCGCCGGCGCGGCCAACGGCGCCGCCCAGAGCCAGAACGTCTCCGTCAGCCAGATCCAGGAGGCCGCCCAGGGCAGCGCCTACGGCTCGCTGCTGCAGAACCAGTCCGTCTCGGTGACCCAGATCCAGGCGGCGGCCTACGGCGCCGCCGGCGGCGCGACCACGCAAGGCGCCAAGGCCAACGCCAAGCAGGTCCAGGAGGCCTCGATGGGCGCGGCCCAGGGCTCGCTGACGCAGGTGCAGAAGGCGACCGTCGAACAGGTGCAGGCGGCCGCCCGCGGCTCCTGCGGCGGCGCGCTGACCCAGTACCAGTCCGTCAGCGTCAGCCAGATCCAGGAGGCGACGGTCGGGGCCGCGAGAGGCGCCATCTCGCAGTCCCAGTCGGCCTCGGTGACCCAGATCCAGGCGGCCGCCCATGGCGGGGCCCGGGGGTCGCTCACGCAGGTCCAGTCGGTCAACATCGTCCAGATCCAGTACGCTGCGGCGGGCGCGGCCTCCGGGGCCGCCAAGACCGCCGCCCAGCGCCAGATCGTCGACGTCGAGCAGATCCAGGCGGCGGCGATCGGCGCCAGCCGCGGCGCCGTGATCCAGATCCAACAGATCTCCATCACGCAGATCCAGGTCATCGCCGACAGCGCCGCCAGCGGCGCGCTCAGCCAGTACCAGTCGGCGTCGATCACGCAGATCCAGTCGGCGGCCGCCGGCGCCGCCAAGGGCGCGGTCTCGATCACCCAGATCCAGCAGATCTCCATCACGCAGATCCAGGTGATAACCCAGACGGCGGCCTCGAACGCGGCCGCGACGGCAGCCCGCGCCGGCATCACCGATCCAGGAGCGATCGAGAACTACGGCCGCGGACTGACGGGATCGGCTCAGCCGACGCCAGCGGGGCCCACCAAGGGCCTGCAGAGCCTGTTCGCGTCCGCGAGCGGGAACGCGCTGTTCCTCGCGAACCCGAACGACCAGCCGGTCGTCGTGACGATCGACCGCCAGGACGGCGGCAGTCAGACGGTCCGCCTCGCCGGCGGCGCCCAGCGCACCCTCGATCTCGAGTCTGCCGCGTACAACCTCACCGCCGAGACCGAGGACGGCCAGCCCGTCCAGTTGGCCGGCCGCGACGAACTCGTGCTGTCGGTCGGCGAGATCCCCCAGAGCCTGCTCGTCGAGGTCGACGGGCAGCTCGTGACGGTGGACAACCCCAACGACCAGCGCGTCACCGTCGTCGCCACCCAGAACGGGCGCCGGGCGCTCAGCTTCGACATCCCGCCCAACTGGGACGGAACCCAGCGGTTCGCACCGGGCACGTACACGCTCGACGTCGAGACGCCGGCCGGCCCCGACCTCCCCATCATGGGCGAGGACACCTACGAGATCACGATCGATGGCAACCGGACGCCGGCCGCGCCGATCGACCTCGGCGTGTCCCAGCGCGGCGGGAACGTCTCGATCAGCAACCCCGGCAACGCGACCGCGTCGGTCACCGTCGCCACCGACACCGGCGGCAACGAGACGCTCTCGGTCGCCGGCGGGGAGAACGCGACGACCACGCTGGCGCCGGGCAACTACACGCTGGTCGCGACCGCACCGAACCGCACGGTCACCCTCGAGGGGCAGTCCGCCTACCCGCTGACTGTCGAAGCGGGCCGGCAGCCGACCGCCGGTCTGAACGCGACGGCCGACAACGGCACGCTCGCCGTCGAGAACCCCTCCGAGGCCGACGCGGTCGCACAGCTGACCAACGAGTCGGGGCTGAACGAGTCCATCGACGTTCCGGCCGGCGAGTCTGCGACGCGCGACCTCGGCGCGGGCAACTACACGCTGACGGCCCAGACCTCGGCCGGCGAGTCGCTGCCGGTCAACGGCAAGGAGACCTACGAGTTCGCCGTCGCCGGGGCCGGACCGGAACCGACGGGCCCGATCAACCTGTCCGTCTCCAGCGCGGACGGGAACGTGACGATCGACAACCCGGGGAACGCCACGGTCCTCGTCACCGCGACCAACGAGTCCGGCAGTGAGCTGACCGCCAGCGTCCCGGCGAACGAGTCGATGACCGACTCATTGGCGCCTGGCAACTACACGCTCACGGCAGAGACGGAGGGCGGCGAGCCGGCGCTGCTCGACGGACAGGAGCAATACGCGCTCTCGATCGCCGGTCCGCCCGCGCCGTCTGCGATCGACCTGAACGTCTCCGTGGACAACGGCACGGTCTCGATCGCGAACCCCAACGAGATGGCCGTAACCGCGACGGTCGCGAACGACACGGGCGTCGTCGAGAACGCCAGCGTGCCGGCCGGAGGGACGGAATCCGTCGACCTATCGCCGGGCAACTACACGCTGACCGCGACCGCACCGGATCACAACGTCACGCTGAACGGCCAGACCGAGCTGTCGATATCCCTCGCTGGCGCGGGCGCTCAGCCAGGGAGCCTCGACGCCACGGTCGACAACGGCACGCTCACCGTCCAGAACCCCACCGACGTCGACGCGGCGGCCCAGCTGACCAACGAATCCGGCGGAACGCAGACGATCGACGTCCCCGCCGGTGAGTCCGCGACCGCCGAGAACCTCTCGGCGGGCAACTACACGCTGTCGGCCCAGACGGCCGACGGTGCGCCCCTGCAGGTCAACGGCAAGGAGACCTACGAGTTCGGGGTCGCCCCCGCGCCAGCGGCGCCGCCGATCGACGTGAACGCCACGGTCGCGAACGGGACGGTGACGATGACGAACCCGAGCGAGACGGCGGTGACGGCGACCGTTCGCAACGCCACGGGGGTCGTCGAGAACGTCTCCGTGCCGGCGGGCGACGCGGGCGAGGTCGCGCTCGCGCCCGGCAGCTACACCGTGAACGCGAGCGCGCCCGACCGCAACGTCACGGTGAACGGCCAATCGACGTTCGCGTTCACGATCGCCGGGCCGAACCTAACGAGCCTGAACGGCACCGTCGACAACGGCACGGTGACGCTGACCAACCCCACCGACCGGCCGGTCTCGGTCACGCTCGCCAACGAGTCTGGGACGATCCAGACCGCGCCGATCGACGCCGGCGGGACGCTGAACCGGACCGGGCTGGCGCCGGGCAATTACACGGTCAACGCGTCGGCCGACGGCACGACCGTGCCGATCAACGGGCGCGCTACCTGGAACGTCACCATCGAGGGTCCGTCCGTCCGGAGCCTGAACGTGACGACCAACGCCACCGCAGCGTTCGTCGAGAACCCGAATGACCGTCCGATCGACGTGACGTTCACCGCCGAGATCGGCGAACAGCAGCCGGTGACCGTCGGGTCGGGCGAGAACCTGACAGTCCCGCTCCCGGCGGGCAACTACACGGTCGCGGCCGAGACGGCCGACGGAACGCCCGTGCCGGTGAACGGCCAGCCGGAGCTGTCGATCGAGATCTCCGGCCCCCAGCTGGCGAGCGTCAACGCCACGGTGGACAACCAGACCCTCGCGGTCGTCAATCCCACCGACGTCGCCGTGACGGTCACCGCCGACCCCGGAACCGGATCGCCGGTGCAGTTCACCGCAGATCCGGGCGAGACGACCCAGCCGCTCGATCCGGGGACCTACGCGGTGACCGCAGCGACCGCCGACGGGACGCCCGTCCCGGTCAACAACCAGTCGAGCGTCACGCTCACCGTGGAAGCGCCCCCGACGACTACCGCGCCCACCACGACGGCACCGACGACCACGCAGCCGACGACGAGCCAGCCGACCACCACGTCGCCGCCGGCGACGGCGTCGCCGACGACCCAGCCCACCACGGCAGCGCCGACGACGGCGGCGCCAGCGACCGAGTCGCCGACGCCGAGCCAGGCGCAACCGGCCGGTGCCGCGGGCGCGTCCGCCACGACGACCGGCGGTAACGAAACCGCGCCCGCGACGCCCGCGCCCTAACGGGCCCGCGGTCGGAACCAGCGGTCTTTTTTCGTCCCGGCCGCCAGCGGCGGGGCAGCCCTCGTCGCGGGGGAACGTTCAACTCGTTGGGACGGAACGGTTGGGGTATGGCAACGGATAGCCCGGGGACGGTCGACGGCGTCAGCTTCGACACCGACGAGGAGACCCGCATGCTCCTGGACAGTCTCGACGAGTTCATCGCCCAGGAGGTCGAGCCGCTGCGCGAGGAGTTGGGCGAGACGTGGTCGAACCCCCGACTGCGCCACGAACCGGACGGCCGCCTGGTCGAGGAGGTACTGGAAGCGATCGGGACGGTCCGGCAGAAAAGCGCCGAAGCGGGCTTTTACGCGGCGAATCTCCCCCGCGAGGTCGGCGGCGAGGGCGTCTCGAACGTCACGTGGTATCGTGCGAAAAAACACGTCGCCGCCCACGGGATGGGTCTGACCGAGTACGTGCTGGCCGGCCCCGAGGGTCCGAAGCCGCTGCTCATGCAGGCCGAGGGCGAACAGGTCGAGCAGTACCTGAAACCCGCCGTTCGTGGCGAGAAGTCCACGGCGTTCGCCCAGACCGAACCCGGCGTGGGCTCGGACTCGCCGAACATGGCGACCTCCGCCCGGAAGGACGGCGACGAGTGGGTGCTCGACGGGCGCAAGCAGTGGATCACCAACGGCCCGTACGCCGACTTCGTGCAGGTGTTCGCGCGGACGACGCCCCAGGAGGAGGCCGGACGGTACGGCGGCATCACCTGCTTCGTCGTCGAGGCCGGCGAGTTCGAGGTCGGCTCGATCAACAACGCCGTCGGCATGGAGGGCATGCAGGCGGAGCTGGTCTTCGACGGGGTTCGCCTCCCCGAGGACCGCGTGCTCGGCCAGCCCGACGCCGCCTTCTACAACGCGATGGACTTCCTCTCGCTGGGCCGGCTGGAGCTGGGCGCCGAGGCAGTCGGCTTCGCGCAGAACCTGATCGAGAAGGGCGTCGAGTACGCGAACGACCGGGAGGCGTTCGGTCGCCCGATCGGGAAGTTCCAGGGCATCTCCCACAAGCTCGCCGAGGCGCGCGCGAAGACCTACGCCGCCGACTCGGCGGGGCTGCGGCTGGCCTGGCAGATGGATCGGGGTGACCAGGCCATCGAGGAGTCGTCGATCTTCAAGTGGTTCGCGACGAACGCGCTGTGGGAGACGGCCGACGACGTCGTGGGCGTCCACGGCGGCAACGGCCTCGCCGAGGACAACCCGTTCATGGACCACCTGGAGGTCGCGCGCATCCTCCGGATCGTCGAGGGCACCGACGAGATCCAGCTCAACACGATCGCCAAGCAGCTCGGGCTCCCCTAGTGGCGAAAGACCAGCAGGCGCTCGGGCTCGCGGCGGACGCAGAAGGGCGTCGCCCGCGAGGGCGAGAACGTGTTGTCGCGCTTTTCGGTGACGTACAGCTGCTCGAAAGCCTCGCCGCAGGCCGGGCAGGCGTAGGGGGCTTTGTTCTCCCAGAGGGCGGTCTCGCGGGTCTCGCGGTGGAGTTTCAGCCCGTGGCGGTGCTCGTGGACGTCGATGGGGCCGTCGCCGTCGCCGAGTCGCTCCATGGGGGCTGGCGGGGCCGTCGCCTCAAGAACCCCCGGCCGGTGTCGGCGGGCGATTGCCGGAGTCCCCGGCGTTAAGAACTGGGACGAGGTACCGGGGCGCATGACGCTGCTCGTCCCGTTCGACGGGTCCGCCCTGTCGGCGACGGCGCTCGAACGCGCCCGGGAGTTCGCGACGTACCGCGACGAGGACGTCCTCGTGTTGACGGTCGTGCCGCCGGACGAGGAGTACGCCCGCGAGCGCGGCTGGATCGACGCTGACGACGCCTTCGACCCTGAAGCGCTCTGCGAGGCGTTCGCCGCGGCCGCCCGCGAGCTCGCGCCGGACGCGACCGTCCGGTGTGAGCACCCCGAGCCCAGCGACTCGCTGACCGCGACGGTCATCGACGACGTCACCCGCACCATTCGCGCGGTCGCCCACGAGGCCGGGGCCTCGATCGTGTTCATCGGCAGCGAGAACGCCGGCCGCGTCTCGACGCCCGTCACCAGCGTCGGCAGCCCCATCTCCGAGGACCCCCGCTACGACGTCCACATCGTCCGCCACCCCGAGTGACGGCGGACAGACCCTTAAGCGGCCGATGATTTCGTGGGAAACGCTCATCGGTCGCAGGCCCTTCTCTTCGCGTGCAGTTCGCTCCCACTCCCACGCCCGAGCGTCGCTCCGGCGATAGGTTCGGGCGACCCCTTCCCCACTTCCCCTTCCGCTTTCCGCGCCCGGCAGCGCTGGGGCTCGCCATCCGTCGCCTCGGGAGTCACCGCGATGCAGGGCAGAACGGCGCAGTAGTCCGGGAAGACTCAGCTTCGCACCAGTAGCCGCTCGTCCCGCCGGTCGTCGTCGCCATCGCCTTCGGCCCGGCGGACGGCCCGCTCGACGGCCCGCTGGCTGGCGCCGTCAGCGCCGCGGTCCACGGTCGCCGCTTCGAGCGCTTCGCTCGCGGGGTCGGGCGTCGCGGCGTCGACGTCGTCGACGGCAGATCGCAGGGCGCCGACCTCCGCGGACAGGCCCGACAGCGTGGCGCGCAGCTCCCTGACTCGCGCGTCGAGGTCGTCGAGTCGATCCGGAGCCATTGGTGGGTGCTGGCACGCCACGCCCTTAAAATCGAGTCAGACACACGTCAGTCATCGGATCAGTTTGCGACAGACCTCGACTGTCGAGCGAGTCCGGGGACGAGCACCCGGTGGGGAGTCGGCGTGGGTCCGACACGTCGCCGCGCGGAGACGAGTCCCTTTTTGCCCGCGATGGCGTACCACGGGGACATGAGCGTCGATCAGGCGTCGATCGAGGACGCGGCGGCGGCGGTCAGCGAGGCCGAGACGGTCGTCGCGCTGACGGGGGCGGGCGTGAGCACGGCGTCGGGCATCCCCGACTTCCGCGGCGAGGACGGCCTCTGGCAGCGCCACGACCCGTCGGACTTTCGGATCGAGCGCTTCCGCGCGGACCCGGCGGCGTTCTGGGAGGACCGCGTCGCCCTCCAGGAGGCCATCTACGGCGACGACGACGTCGGCCCCAACGCCGCCCACGAGGCGCTGGCCGACCTGGAGGCCGCCGGTCACCTCGACACCCTGATCACGCAGAACATCGACGGCCTCCACCAGGACGCCGGCTCCGAGGCCGTCGTCGAGATCCACGGCTCGGCCGCCCGCGTCGTCTGCCAGTCCTGCGGGCACCGCTTCGAAGCCGAACCGGTCGTCGAGCGCGCTCGCGACGGCGAGCTTCCCCCGACCTGTCCGGAGTGCGGCGACGGCGTGCTCAAGCCCGACACCGTGCTGTTCGGCGAGCAACTCCCCAATCACGCCCTGATGCGCTCGCACGCGGCGGCCCAGCGCGCGGACGTGTTCCTGGCCGTCGGGTCGTCGCTGACCGTCCAGCCCGCGGCGTCGCTGCCACGCGAGGCCGCCGACCGCGGCGCCACGCTCGTACTCGCGAACCTCGAGTCCACGCCGATCACCGACCGCGCCGACTTCGACTTCCGCGAGGACGTCACCGACGTGTTGCCCCGCCTGCGCGAGGCCGTCCTCGAGTGACCGCCGCGACACCTTTTTGCCGCCCGCGAGTGTGATCGGATCCCATGGAGTACGAGGTGCTCGACACCGAGGACGTCCCGATCACAGACCTCTCGGAGATCGAGGAGATCCCGCCGGACCTGGACATCCGCCCGATCGGCCAGACGATGGGCCTGGAGAACCTGGCGGCGACGCTGTGGTACTTCGAGCCCGGTGAGGGGATCGGGTATCACGCCCACGGCGAACAGGAGGAATTCTTCTACGTGATCGAGGGCGAGTTCTCGCTGAAGCTCGGGCGCTCGGGCGAGACCGAGACGATGGAGGTCGGGCCGGGCGCGTTCTGGGCGGCCGGCCCCGAGATCGGCCACGGCCACCGCTACGTCGGCGACGACCGCGGGGTCGTGCTGGCGATCGGCGCGCCCAACGTCGAGGACCCCGGCCTGGACCCGCACCAGCTGGACTGACCTCAGGCGTAGCTGGCGTCGATGTACTCGACGATGCGCTCGGACTCGGCCATCGTGACGCCGCGCTCGTCGTCGATCAGGACCGGCACCTGGCGCTGGCCCGACACGCGCCGGACCTCGTTGCGCCGGGAGTGTAGCCCTTCGACCCAGACGCTCTCGTAGTCGAGGTCGAGTTCGTCCAGCCGGTCGGCGACGAGCTCGCAGAACGGACAGCCCTCCAGGCGGTACAGCGTGAGCGACATGCACGGGCGTTGGCAGCGGGCGCTGGAAAGCGTTGCGGCCCCGGCGCGGGTCCGTCTCCGACGCCAGCGCCGAGCGGCCCGCCGTCGAAACGGACCTTTTTGTCCCCGCCGGACCCAGCGGGCGTATGCCACCGAGCGAGGGCGAGACGGTGCCGAACTTCGAGGCGGTGCTGTGCGACGGCGAGACCTTCCGGTCGCGGACCCTGGACCAGAGCCTCGGCGACCGCGGCGGCGTGCTGGTCTCGACGGGCTTCGTCCACAGCGCCATCGCGCAGAACTGGTGGAAGCGCTTCCTGCGGTACGGCTGGGACGAGTTCGCGGACGTGCCCGTCCTCGGGTTCAGCCGCGACGGCCCCTACGCGCAAAACGAGTTCCTGCGCTGGCTCGGCCGGCCGCCCTTCCGCACGTTCGCGGACGTCGACGGCGGCGTCGCCGAGTCGCTGGATCTGCTGACCGAGCGGGACCACATGGCGAACGTCTCGACCCCGTGGCGGTCGGTGTTCGTCCTCGCACCCGACCGCACCGTCGAGTACGCCTACGTCGCGGACGAGTGGATCGCGCCGCTGCCCCACGAGGACGTCGAGGACGCCGTGGCCGAATTGTGACCGGCGAGCGCCGCCAGCCGCGGGTCGGCGCCAGTCAGTCGGCGGTCGCTTCCTCGCCGTAGATCCGGTCGACCTTGTGCCCGAACTCCTCCAGGATATTGCGCCGCTTGAGCTTCATCGAGGAGGTGAGCATGTCGTTTTCGGGGGTCCACTCGATGGCCACCAGCTCGAACGCCTTGATGCGCTCGTGTTTCTCGAACTGCTCGTTGACGGCCTCGACGGACTCCTCGATCCACTCGTGGACGCGCACGTCCTCGCAGGCCGCCTGGTCGTCGTCGGGCAGGTCGATGCCCTGCTCGTCTGCCCAGCGGCGGACTGCCTCGAAGTTGGGGACGATGAGCGCGCTGACGAACTTCTCGTTGTCGCCCATGACCATCACCTGGTCGACGCGCTCGTCGGTGGCGAACGCCGACTCGATCGGGCCGGGCGCGACGTTTTTGCCCGTGTCGAGCACCAGCAGCTGCTTCAGGCGGTCGTGGTAGATCAGGTAGCCGTCGTCGGTCTGCTCGACGATGTCGCCCGTGCGGAACCACCGGCCGTCCTCGCGCTCGCGGAAGGCGTCCTCGGTCTCGGTGGGGCGCTCCCAGTAGCCCTCGGTGACGTTCGGACCCTTGACGAGGAGCTCGCCGACCTCTCCCTCCGCTTTCTCCTTGCGGTCGGGGCCGATGACGCTCCCGTCGAGCGAGACGTCCATGTCGACGACCGGCGGCCCGAGCGTCCCGGGGCGGATGTCCTCGATGGGGTTCGTCGAGACGACGGGCGAGGTCTCCGTGAGCCCGTAGCCCTCACAGATCGGCAGACCCATGCCGGCGAACAGCTCGGCCAGCTCCTTGTCGAGGCTGCCGCCGCCGCTGACGAAGAAGTCGACGTTCCCGCCCAGCTGCGATTTGACCTGCTGGAACACCAGCCGGTCGGCCAGGGCGTACTTCGCCCGGAGGAGCGGCCCGGGAGACTCGCTGCGGCCGTACTCGCGACCGACGGACAGCGCCCACTCGAAGATCCGCTCCTTGAGGTCCGACGTCGAGGCCTGATTGCGCATGGCGTCGAACACGCGCTCGTAGACGCGCGGGACGCTCGTGGCCGTCCGGGGGCGGACCGCCTGCATGTCTTCCTGGACGGTGTCGGGACTTTCGGCGTACGCGACGCTCGCGCCAGCGCCGAACATGACGAAGTGGCCCGCCGTGCGCTCGAAGACGTGCGCCAGCGGCAGGAACGACAGCGTCTTGGTCTCCTCGTCGAGGACGGGCATGTCCGCGGGCTTGTCTGACCGGGGGCCGAACCGCTTGCGGATCTGCGTGACGTTCGCGCGGAAGTTGGCGTGGGTCAGCTTCACGCCCTTGGGCTTGCCCGTCGTCCCGGAGGTGTAGATGAGGCTCGCCAGGTCCCCGGGCTCGCGCTCGTCGATCCAGCCCTCGTACGCCGACTGCTCGAACGTCTCGACGCCCCGGTCGTAGACGTCAGCCAGGGAGTAGATGTCGACCCGCTCGGCGTCGACGTCGGCCTCGTCGATCAGGACGACGAACTCCAGGTCGAGGTCGTCCTCCACCTCGAGCACGCGCGAGAGCAGCCGCTCGTTCTCGACGATCACGCCGTCAGCGTCGGGGTCGTCGAGCAGGTACCGGACCTGCCGCGGCGAGGACTCGGTGTAGATCGTCGTGACCACGCCGCCCGCGGCGAGGACGGCGAAGTCACACTGTGCCCACTCCATGCGCGTGTGCGAGAACATGCCCACGCGGGCGCCGGCTGCGAGTCCGAGGTCACGAAAGCCCGCCGCCAGGTGCGTGACCACGTCGTGCATCCGGTCGTACGTCAGCGTGGCCCACTCGCCGTCGGCCGGTTCGGGGACGACGTCGTCTGTCAGTGACCGGTCGTAGACGCCGCCCTTGTACTGTTGGGCTGGGCGGTCGCCGTGCCGTTCGACTGCACCCTCGAACAGTTCGGGGATCGTGCCAGTTCCCGTCACCGCGTCCTCGTAGGCAGCCTCGACCCGCAAGAGCTCCTCAGTGCTGCTCATTGACGATCACTGACGGCCGATCCGCCATAATAAGTTCCGAAGTGTCGATACAGAAACGGAACGCGCGTGGTGTGGAGTTGTCGACCCTCGGCGGGTCGGGGCTTACTCCTCGAGCAGGTCCGCCTGCGTGAACTCGCAGCCGCAGTCGGTGCAGCGGTACTCGCCGATGGCCACCTTCACGACCGAGCGCACCCGGTCGCAGTCCGGGCAGCTGATGTCGACGACCAGGGTCACGTGTCGAGACAGGACGCCGGCCAACTTCAGCCCTGTGGCGGGACGGGTCGAACGGGGCCGTTCCGCCGCTCAGTCGTCGGCCGGCTCCGCCCGTCGCTCGGCGTCGGTCTGTGAGTCCCACAGCGACGCGTACTCGCCGCCGGCGGCGAGGAGGTCGTCGTGGGTCCCCGTCTCGACGATCTCGCCGTCGTCGAGGACGACCACGCGGTCGGCGTCCCGGATGGTCGATAGCCGGTGGGCGATGACGAACGCGGTGCGGTCCTCGACGAGCCGGTCGAGGTTCTCCTGGATGCGCCGTTCGGTCTCGGTGTCGACGTCGGAGGTCGCCTCGTCGAAGACGATGATCGCCGGGTCGTTCAGCAGCGCGCGGGCGATCGCCAGCCGCTGGCGCTGCCCGCCCGAGAGCTTGATCCCGCGCTCGCCGACCTGCGTGTCGTAGCCGTCGGGGAGATCGCGGACGAACTCGTGGGCCTCGGCCGCCGTCGCCGCCCGGACGATCCGCTCGCGGGTCGCCTCGTCGGTCGCACCGTCGGCGCTCTCGGCGGCCAGCGCGTCGGCGTCGCCGTACGCGACGTTCTCGGCCACCGTCCCCGAGAAGAGATAGGGGTTCTGCTCGACGACGGCGATCTCCGCGCGCAGCGCCGAGAGGTCGTACTCGCAGACGTCGACCCCGTCGACGCGGACGGCGCCCGAGTCGGCGTCGTAGAACCGCGGCAACAGCTTCAGCAGCGTCGACTTCCCGGCGCCCGTCGCGCCCGCCAGGCCGACGGTCGCCCCCGCGGGCACCTCCAGCGAGACGTCTCGCAGGACCGGCTCGTTCGCAGCGTCGGCCTCGGTCTCGATCGCCGTCTCCGCGTCGTCGGCCGCGGTCGGTGCCTCAGTCTCGTCGGTCGCGGTCGCCTCCCCCTGGCCGTCGGCTCCGGCCGCGTCGCGATCGGCGTAGCTGAACGAGACGGCGTCGAACTCGACGGTGCCGTCGATCGACTCCGACACGTGTGGATCCGCGGGGCTGGTGACGGCCGGCTCGCGGCCCAGCAGCCCGAAGACGCGCTCGGCGCTGGATTTGGCGAGCTGGTACTTGTTCGCCGACTTGCCGACCCGGCGCATCGGCGAGTACAGCCGCCGGAGGTAGAGGAAGAACGCGGCGAAGGCGCCGGTCGAGATCATCGCGGCCCCCGGCGTCGGCGCCAGGATCAGGTCGCGGCCGGCGACGTACAGCGCGACGACGAACACCACGCCGGTGAGCAGCCGCAGCGCGGCGAAGAAGGCCCGGCGAACGCGCAGGGCGGCGACCTTCTCGTCGTGGTACGCCTGGCTCTGGGCGGCGACGCGCTCGCGCTCGAAGTCGTAGCGCGTGAACGACTTGACCACCTCGACGCCCCCGAGGTTGTTCTCCAGGCGAGTGTTCAGCCGGGCGACGGTCTCGCGGATGGACTTGTAGCGGGGCTCGATCCACGAGAGGAACCGCCAGCTCGCGATCCCGATGATCGGCACGGGCGCCAGCGCGATCAGCGCCAGCGTCGGCGAGTAGTAAAACAGCAGGACGGCGATGCCCCCGACGGTCGCGACCACGCGGACGAACTGGCGGAACTCGGTGTTGAGGAACTGCTCGAGGCGGTTGACGTCGCTGTTGAGGATCGACAGCATGCCGCCGGTCTGGTGGTTCGCGAAGAATCCCATCGAGAGCCGCTGCAGGTGGGCGTACGTGTCGTCCCGGAGGTCGCGCTGGATCTTCTGGGCGGCCGACTGCAGGAGGTAGCGGCCGGCGAATCGCGCGATCGAGCGAACCAGATACGCGAGGACGGCGATGGCGACCAGCCGTTCGAGCAGCGAGAGCCGGGCCGCCTGTCCGGTGATGGGACGGGCGGGAAGGACGCCCAGGGCGGCGAACAGGCCGGGCTGGCCGGGGGAGGTGATCAGGCGGTCGATCGCAGTCGCGACGACGATCGGCGGAACGAGGCGGGCGAGGCGGGTCAGCATCGCGGCGAGGACGCCGGCGGTCAGCCGGCGCCAGTACGGCCGGGCGTACGCGAGGAGGCTCGCCATCGGGTGGCCGTCGACGTTCTCGCGGACGTGCTCGAACCCGCCGTGCTCGTCGGCCATGTTCGTCGTCAGCGCCCCCAGCGGGAAATATCGCCTGGCTTGCCGGCCCGGCGGGCGACGGACCACGCCCACACCGGCGCAACGGTTTTCCGCGCGAGCCGTCGGCCTATACGTGGAGGTGAACAATGCCTCTGGATCCCTACGATCCCGCGGAGGACGACGGCCGCGGCCGCAGCGCACCGGACATCTCGGACGTCGTCGACCGCATCCTCAACGGCGGTGACGACCCGAATCCGGCCTGACGAGGTGTCGAATCCGCACCGTTTTTTCCCGTCACCGTGCCGGGTCGCGCACCAAACACGTATAGTGCTCGACACCCTAGGGGGAGTGTGGCGAAGCCGCTTCGTTTTCGACGGTCCACCGAGCGCTGGACCCCCGCACGCGTTCGCTCGGATCTGCTGGCAGCACTCGACTCGAACCTGGGGGCCCAGATGCGCGGGCCGTGGTTCCGCGAACCCGACGGCTACGAGGCCCGCCGTTTCGAGATGGACAACGGCGACGTCGCCCTGTTCGCCTGGAACGACGACGGGGCCTACTGGATCGGCAGCACCGAGACGCCCAGCGCCCTCTGGCGCACCGAGAAGTACACCTTCGCGGAGGTGCCCGACCCGATCGCCGAGTGGGCCCAACGGGAGCTCCTCGCGCAGTTGCACGAGGAGTCGCCCTGGCTCGCAGAGTACCCGCACCTCTCGGAGTTTTTCCTGCCCGTCCTGCTCTCGAAGGACGGCCGGGAGACCACTCGCGAGTTCCTCTCCGAGCACGCCGCGGGGTTTCCCGACGCCGACGCCGACGAGGCCCTCACCTTTTACGAGGAATTGCTCGCGACGGGGGCGCTGTCGGACCGCCACGTCATGGCGGGCAAGCTCGGGACGAGCGAGCACCTCAACGTCGGCCGGATGAGTTCGGCGATGAGCGAGTTCACGGTCGCGAAGTTCCTCCACGACACCGGCCACGAGGTGACCCCCGAGATCGAGGTCTCGACCGGTCACTTCATCGACTTCCGCGCCGACCGCGACGGGACGGCCGCGCTCGTCGAGGTGACCCGACCCAAACCCCCCGCGCGGCGGGCGGCCAACTCGGCGGTCAAATCCATCCGCGAGACCGCCGAGACCAAGACCAGCGGCCAGCTCCAAGCCCACGAGGGCGGCGTCACGCTGTTCGTCGACTGCTCGTCGTTCACCGACGACGAGTGGGCGTCGATCCTCGCCGAGCAACCGGAGGTGCGCCATCGCCCCGCAGTCGTCTTCCGGGCGCGGCCGGACGGGTCGTTCGAGGGCTACACCAAGGGTTCGGTCCCGCTCGCGCTCCCCGACGGGTTCGACGCCTGATCGGCGCCGCGGGTGTCACTCCGCGGCGGCGCCGGTGCCGGACGCCGAGGAGCCGGCTCCTTCAGTCTCCGCGACGCAGACGCGTCCCTCGCTGTGGACGGTCACGTCGCAGCCGTGATAGCGGAACTGGACGTGCCCCGGAGCCCCGTCGTCGTCAGCACGGCGGAACACGGCGTCCAGGGCGTCGGGGTCCAGTACCGAGTACAGCGGTTCGAGCGTGGGCGCGCCGCCGAGCTGTCCGTCCATCGCCGGTAGGTCGGCGTCGCCGGAGGCCGTCGAGACGGCGACGACTACGGCGTCGCTGAAGGTCTCGTCGGCTGGCACCTCGTAGGAGAGGCCGGCATCTGGACAGCATCGTCCGTCGAATTCCATCGGTGGGAGTAGTCGTGGCAGACGGTTCAGCGCCCCCGTTACCTATGTAACCTCTATTTAACTGGAATTAGGCGCTAA
>JBDGSW010000051.1:0-45307 GCA_042217345.1 Haloarculaceae archaeon | reverse complement strand
GAACACGGTTCCACGAGCCCTGACTCGCAGGCTCGTCAGGACGCCGTCGAGCACGATTCCACGAGCCCCTCGAACGCCGAAGACGCGTCCGTCACCGTCTGGATCGGCGCGCTCGAGGACGGTTTCTACGTCGAGGACGACGGCCCGGGCATCCCGCCGGACGAGCGCGCGGAGGTCTTCGACCCCGGTTACACCACCGCGACCAGGGGGACCGGCTTCGGCCTGCACATCGTCGAGCAGATCGCCGAGGCCCACGACTGGGACGCCTCGATCACGAGCGGCCGTGCGGGCGGCGCCCGCTTCGAGTTCCACACCGGGTGAGCGACGGCCGACCGTTCCACGTATCTCAGTTTCACAGGTAGTATTTACAGCTGGTAATTCAGCGACTGCAACTGCTCTCGACTGGGACCGCTGCGAACTCACGAACGGGCTGACGCTGGGCGTAATTCCCAATTTGTGCGGTATGATTCGCCGCCGAACCGTCGGTTTCAATCTCCCGGCCTGGAACTGAAAGAAGTTGCCCGAAAAACGCTGAGGTTCCGCAAATCAGCGTCGTCGGAATACAACGCAACGAACTCGTCAGATATTTAAGAGTACGAATATGTTCCACGACGTCTCAGTAACGAGTCAATCACAGGATGGGCGTCCGCGGTGCCTCCACCGCGAGCGCGGCGGCGTCACTCCCGTCCGGACGGAGCCGTCCAGAACTCGAAGCGGGCGCCCGTGGGCGCGTCTGCGGCGTCGGTCACGTCGCGCGTCCAGCCGTGGGCGTCGGCGATCTCCGCGACGATGCCGAGGCCGAAGCCCGTCCCGTCCGCCGCGTTGGAATATCCGGGGGCCAGCACCGACTCGCGTTCCTCGGGCGGGATGCCCGGCCCGTCGTCCTCCACGAAGAAGCCGGCCGCGGCTCGCTCGTCTCCGGCGAGCGCGCCCACGCGGACGGTGACGTCGGGGCTGACGTGCTCGGTTGCGTCATCAGCACGCGGAGCGTTCTGGTTGCCAGTCGAGCCGTGCTCGAGGGCATTGCGAAAGAGGTTCTCGAAGAGCTGGGTCAGCCGGGAGGCGTCGGCCTCGACGACGAGGCCGTCGGTCCGGACGGCGAGCGTCGCGCCCTCTGTCGCGACGTGGTCCCACGCGCTGTTGGCGACCGCGTCGACGTCACAGGGCTCGGGCGAGTCGATGGGCTGGCCCTCGCGCGCGAGCGTGAGGACGTCGTCGATCAGCTCCGTCATGCGGTCGGAGGCGTCCCGGATCGCGTTCACGCGGTCGCGGGCGGTCGCGTCGTCGAGCTCGTTGTCGAGCAGCGACGCCTGGCCGTCGATGACGTTGATCGGGTTGCGCAGGTCGTGGCTGACGACGCCGGCGAACTGATCGAGGCGCTCGATCTGGCGCTCGAGCTCGCGCTCGTAGCGCTTCTGGTCGGTCACGTCGGCGAACGTGAGGACGCGGCCGCCGGCACCGCCCTCGACGGGCAGTGCCCGGAGCCAGTACCAGCGCTGCTCGCCGTCGACCCGGAGCTCGCACTCGGCGCCGTCGGCGTCGGTCGCGCCCTCGAGGCCGTGCTCGACGAACTGCGGCGGGAGCACGTCGGCTGCGCGCCGGCCGACCCACGACGAGTGGTCGGTCGTCCGGGCCAGCACCGACCGGGCGGCCGCGTTGACGTCGATGATAATTCCCGCGTCGTCGACGACGACCACGCCGTCGGCGAGCGAGCGGACGACGGTCGCCTGTGCGACCGGGAGGACGCGCGTGAACCGGAATCGGTGGATCGCGATGCCGAGGGGCACGGCCGCGACGGCGAACGCGATGGGGCTCGGATCGAAGATGCCCGGGCCGGGATCCAGGTCGAGCAGGTGGACGACGGTCGTCGCCATCGGGACGACGACGCCGACGAGCACCGCGGCGGTCTGCCAGCGGTACAGCCGGTTCGACCGGACGGCAAACCAGACGAGCAGCGCCGCGCCGGCGAACATGAACCCGTAGTCGATGCCGCTGCCGAGCCACCCGAGCGGGCCGAACGGGAGCCGAGCCACGCGGACGGTGCCTGCGGTCTCGAGGCTCGCGCTCGTGAAGAACAGGTGGTGCAGTGGGGTCGTGATAACGGTCGCGAGGACGGCGACCTGAATCGCGAGGAGCGCGCCCACCCGACGCCGGGTGAGCCACTCGCGGTGGCCGACGTAGGTGACGGCGAACAGCACCCAGCCGACGGTGACCACCGACACCCAGAGAAACACCAGTTCAGTGAGGACCGTCAGCAGCGCGAGGTCGGTGACGAGAATCCGCACGGCGTAGGTGAGCGTCCAGCCCATCAGCCCGACGCCCAACAGCTGGAACGCCTGGACGGAGTCGCGCTCGCGCCAGCCCATCACCGACAGGAGCGCAGCGACGATCAGCGCCGCACCGACGTAACTCACGAACGGGAGTGTGGCCGCGTTCGAAAGCTCCAACCACGACACGATACGCCCTGTCGACTCGCGTCCCGCTTAAACCACTCGGGGAGTTTGATAGGTCGAAAGGCCCCGGGGCCAGGCCGTCGATACCGTTTTCAGGCCCGCAGCCGGTCGTACAGGCGCGCGAGGAGGTAGCCGCCGGCGAAGGCGTCGAAGAACGCCCAGACGGCGCCGACGGCGAGGCCGGAGAGGCTCTCGTCGTAGCCCACGTAGACGTCACCGAGCAATTGCTGCCAGCGCTCGCCCCAGCCGAACCGCGCCATGACGCCCAGCGCAGCCACGCCACCGGCCCACAGCAGGCCCAGGGCCACGCCGAACGCGCGGCTATCGAGCGGTTTCGTCTCCGCCGAGGTCTCTGTCGCCATACGAGCTAATCGGTCGGCAGCGAAAGTAAGGGCGGCGCCGATTCTCACTCGCTGGGGTCGGGGTCGCCCCGCGGCGTGGTCAGGCGGTCGCGGGCGACGCGGCCCAGCAGCGCGAGGACGGGGACGAACAGCAGGCCGGCGACGACGAACGGCGACCAGTAGGCGACGGTGACGTACAACAGCCCCGCCGCGGCCGGCCCGAACGTCCGCGCGAGGCTGCCGGCCGACTGGGTCAGCCCGAACGCTCCGCCCTGCTCGTCGGCCGAGGCGGAGAGCGACACCAGGGCGTTCAACGAGACGTTCGTCAGCGCGTTGCCGAACGCGAGCGGGGTCGTCACGATCAGCAGCGCGACGGCGCCGGACTCGACCGGGCCGACGGCGGGAACGAACGACCACGACAGCGAGAAGGGCACGAGCGCGAGCGTCACCACCTGGATGGCGGCGCCGGACAGCGCCAGGCGGTACTCGCCGAAGCGCTCGGTCAGCGGCCCGATGAGCCCGCCCTGGATCACGGCGATCAGCACGCCGATGTACGTCAGCAGGACGGCGTTGGCGGCCGTCCCGTAACCCAGCCGGTCGTTCGTCAGGAAGATGAACTGGCTCTCGAACGCCGAGAAGGCGAACGACACGAGGAAAAACGCCGCCACGAGCGAGCCGATCTCGGGCGAGCGGACGGCGTCGTACAGCCGGCGCAGCCGCGAGCCGGCGGCCCCGGCGGGCGCGCTCGCGTGCCGGCGCGGCTCGGGCAGCACGAGAAAGGCGAGCACCAGGTTGGCCGCCGACAGCACGGCGGCCGTGAACGACGGCGTGGTGTACTGCGTCACCGGGACGGCCGCGGGCAGGATCGACCGCAGCGCCGACAGCGCGGGCGGGCTGGAGACCAGCCCGGAGATGGCGGGGCCGAAGACGAACCCGAGGCCGAAGGCGGCGCCGAGGATGCCCAGGCCCTTGGCGCGATCCTCCGGCGGGGTGACGTCGGCGATGTAGGCGTTGGCAGTGGCGATGTTCCCGCCCATGGCGCCGGCGAGCGCGCGGGCGAGAAACAGGACGACGAGGCCGTTGGCGGCGCCCAGCAGCGGGCCGAGCTCGCCAGCGACGCCGAACAGCGTCCACGCGAGGACGCTGCCCAGCAGCGACACGAGCAAGATTGGCCGGCGGCCGCGCTCGTCCGAGAGCCGGCCCAGCACGGGCGCGGCGACGAACTGGAACAGCGAGTACGTCGCGATCAGGAGGCTGCCGACGAACTCGTTGGCCCCGAAGGACTTCGCGTACAGCGGGATGACGGGGATGAGGATGCCGAAGCCCAGCAGGTCGATGAACACGACCAGGAACAGCGTCCCGACGACCCGCCGGCGGTTCCCGCCGGGCACGGCCGGCTCCTCGGTTTCGTCTCCCGCCGTCTGCGAGTCCCCCTCGTCGTCCGTCACGAGGGAGTGTTGCCCCGACGAGGACAAATCGTTTGCCGTCTGAGGTGGGCTCGACGCGCGTCGCTGTCGGGAGAGCTATTGTCCCCCGGCGGCAACGTTCGACGATGGCCGATCGCAAGGGCTGCAAAGTCGACCATACGATCCACCGGTACGCGGTCTCGGCACCCCCCGAGACGGACGCGTCGCTCGACGAGTACCTCGTCGCCCGCTGGACCGGGGCCCACGGCGAGGACGCGGTCGGGTACAAGGAGCTGACGGCGTGGTTCAACAAGCGGGTGCTGGCGCGGGCCCTCCAGCGCGCCGACAGCGAGACGCGGCCGACCGCCCTCGACGGCGAGTACGCGGCGCTGACCGGCGACGACGAGGACGCGCGCGCCGCGGTCGCCGAGGATCTCGCCGACGCCGGCGTCGACGTCGAGGCGGTGCGCCGGGACATGGTCTCCTGGAGCACGATGCGCCGGCACCTCAAGGAGTGTCTCGACGCCGAGAAGCAGACCGCCACGGCCGACACCGACTGGGAGCGCGACAGCGTCGCCATCGCGCGCGAGCGCCTGCAGGAGAAGGTCCAGACCGCGCTTGGCTCGCTCGCGACGAAGGCCCGCCTGCCCGAGGCGACGAAGGCCGACGTCGACGTGCAGGTGACGTTGTCCTGTCCGGAGTGTCCCACGCGGGTCCAGCTGGTGGAGGCCGTCGACCGGGGTTACGTCTGCGAACGCCACTTCGAGACCGCCGAGACCCGGGAAACCGAGGAGGCCGATGAGCGGATCAGCCTCCGGGACGCCTCCGGGGCGGTGCTGCCGCTCGGGTTCGCGGCGACGGCGCTGGGAGCGGTTCCGGGCGGGCCCGTGGACGTCGGGGACCTCCTCGGCTCTGGGCTGGGGAGTCTGGTCTTCGACGTGGGTGTGGCGTTGCCGTGGTGAGGGGCGAGGACGAACGAAGTGAGTCCTCGATACAGGCGAACGGTGAGCGGAGCGAGCCGTGAGCAGCGCGGCCGACCGAAGCGAGGACGACCGAAGTGAGTCCTCGGACCGTCGAGCGGCGCAGCCGCGAGACGGGGAGGCCGCGGAATTAGCGAGCGGCGACGCCCTTCTCGCGGATTGACGGCCACCGGCCCGAGCCTGTCCGGGAGCTGGTAAAAGCGAAAGGCAGATACGGTCGTGTAGTGGACGGTTGTCCAACGATGCCAGGCGACGAGCGCGGCGCGTCCGTTCCCGACCGGACGGCCGCCGGCGGCTGGCTCTCGGGGACGCCGTTCTCGCGGGCGCTCTCGCTGCCGGAGAACGAGGAAGTGCGGCTGAACCTCGTCGCCATCGCGATCGGCGTCGTGGCCGGCCTGGGCGCGGTCGGGTTCCGGCTGACCATCTGGCTGTTCCAGGAGCTGTTCTACGGGACGGCGCTCAACCCGGGCAACGTCGAGTTCGAGCTCGTCCAGGTGCCGAACGTCTTCTCGTTGCTGGCGCCGCTGGGGGCGCTGCGGTACGTCCTGATCCCGGCGCTGGGCGGGCTGCTGGTGGGGCTCGTCATCACGCTGACGACCTCGGCGGTCAGCGGGCGCGGGGTCTCGTACGTCATGGAGGCGATGCTGGTGAAGGGCGGGCGGATCAACCCGCGGATCTTCGGGTACAAGACGATCGCCTCGAGCATCGCCATCGGCAGCGGCGCGTCGCTGGGTCGCGAGGGGCCGATCATCCAGATCGGCAGCGCCGCCGGGTCGTACTTCGGGCGGTTCCTGGACTCCCAGCACACGCGGACGCTGGTGGCCGCGGGCGCGGCCGCCGGGATCGCCGCGACGTTCAACACGCCGATCGCCGGGGTCATGTTCGCCCTGGAGATCCTGCTGGCGGAGTACTACCTGCGCCACGTCATCGTCGTCGTCCTGAGCGCGGTGATCGCGACGGCCGTCGCCCGGCCGCTGCTGGAGTTCACGCCCAGCCCGGGCGTCCGGGAGTTCCTGGTGCCGGTCTCCTATCACCTCGTGACGCCGATCGTGGAGATGCCGCTGTACATGCTGCTGGGCGTGGTCGTCGCGCTGGTCGGCGGCGTGCTGGTGAAGGTGCTGTTCGCCGTCGAGCACTTCTTCGACCGCCTGGACGTGCCCGGGTACACCAAGCCGGCCGTCGGCGGGGCGCTGCTGGGCGTGTCGGTGCTACTGGCAGCGGTCGTCTTCGGCGTGGACTCGCTGCAGGCGGCCACCTGGCTGTTCGGCGTCGGGTACAACACGATCCACGGCAGCATCACGGGGACGCTGACGCTCGGCCTGCTGTCGGGGCTGGCGATCCTGAAGGTCGTCGGCTTCTCGCTGTCGTCGGGCAGCGGAACCTCGGGCGGGGCGTTCTCGCCGACGCTGTTCGTCGGCGCGATGGTCGGCGGCGCGTTCGGGACGGTCGTCCACGCGATCGTGCCCGGGACGGCCCAGGCGGGGGCGTACGCGCTGGTCGGCATGGGCGGGGTGTTCGCCGCCAGCGCGAGCGCGCCGCTGACGGCGACGATCGTCATCTTCGAGCTGACCGGCCAGTACGAGATCATCCTCCCGCTGCTGACGGTGGCGGTCATCGGCAGCGAGGTGGCCAACGTCGCCCTGCACCGCGGGTCGATCTACACCGAGAAGCTGCGCGATCACGGCCTGACCGTCCAGGAGCGCCGCATCGGTAGCTTAGAGGACCTGACGGCCAAGTCCGTGATGACCTCGAAGATCGACACGATCCCCGCCGGGACTGCCCTGGGCGATGCCCTCGAGCACTTCCGCGCCGTCGACCACCACGGGCTGCCGATCGTCGACGAGGAGAACCGCCTCGTCGGGATCATCGTCCTCTCGGACCTCCAGCGGGGGCTGAACGACTACGTCAGCGCCGCCCTGGAGAACTGCGGCGACCCCGGGGTCGAGAACGCCGAGACCCCGGTCGAGGAGATCGGCACCACCGACCCGATCACGGTCACGCCCGAGACGAACCTGCTGAACATCGTCGACCTCATGGAGGCCTACGACATCGGCCGCATCCCCGTGATCGACGACGAGGAGCGCCTCTGTGGCATCGTCACCCGCAGCGACGTCCTGGACGCCTACGACGACATCCCCAGCGACATCCGCAGCCGCATCCGAAAGCGCGAGCGCTCCGCCGACTGAGGGGCCCGTCGGGCGGCAACCGGCGGTCGCGCACTGTCGGCACTCGCGGTCGAGCGGGGCACGTGGGGCGTCGTCGCCCAGAACTATCGAGGGGCCTGCTCGTGGCCGTACTTGCGCCGGCAGCCCTGGTAGTGGCGCTCGTCGTGGTGGACGTAAAACAGCGCCGCCACGCACACCTCTTTGTCGCGCAGTCGTGCGAACCGTTCGCGTAGCATCGTCGATGCCATACCTTCCCCTCAGATTACGTGCATATCAATCTTGCCCTGGCGGCGCTAATCGCATCTTATCAGTCCTGCTATCAGTGAATTCGGCGTTTTCGCGGGCCTGGATTCGGGCAAACCTGTGGCAACCCCTCAGTAACTTTCAAGTAGTCCGTGTTCGAAGGGGTTCTCGGAGGCTCCGTCTCACCGTGGGCGCCATTCCACCGTAGGATTCGGTCGTGACCAAGCCTCCACGGAATGGCACAACCACAGTTCTGGTAGCCGACGCGGCTACCGTTTCTCCGCGCCTCGCACGGCCAGCGACGGCGCCGTCCCCGCGTGACTACCCGCGTCACTACCCTCTTGGTTCTGGGGCAGGTACGCCCGGGCAATGGCAAACAGCAAGTCGGTGGTGATCGCCGCGCTGGTCGCGAACGCGGCGATCGCGGCGCTGAAGTTTGGAGGGTTTCTGCTGACGGGCAGCGCCGCCATGCTGTCGGAGACGTACCACTCCGTCTCGGACACGGGCAACCAGATCTTCTTGCTGATCGGCCTGCGCTACAGCGAGCGCGAGGCCAACCGCCAGCACCCCTTCGGGTACGGGAAGGCCCAGTTCTTCTACAGCCTGCTGGTCTCGGTGCTGCTGTTCGGCATCGCGGGCTGGGAGAGCCTCCGGAAGGGCTACGAGTCGCTGGTCCACCACGAGGCCCACCTCGTGCTCGGGACCGTCGACGTCGCCGGCGTGACGGTCCCGGGCATCGCGGTCAACTACGCCATCCTGATCGGCGCGATCGGCTTCGAGGGCTACGCCTGGCGGAAGGCCCAGCGCTCGATGGAAGACGAGATCGAGAGCCACGGCTGGAGCGGCTTCTACGAGGCGTTCCGCAAGACCAGCGAGGTGTCGACGCTGACGGCGCTAACCGAGGACACCATCGCCATCTCGGGGCTGGGGATCGCGCTAGTCGGCCTGACGCTGACGTACCTCACCGGCAACCCGGTGTTCGACGGGCTGGCGGCGCTGTTGATCGGCCTGGCGCTGATGAGCTTCGCGGTGGCGCTGGCCTGGGAGAACAAGCGCCTGCTGCTGGGCGAGAGCCTGCCCGCTAGCGAGGAGGACGCCCTCCGGGCGGTCGTCGCCGAGTGGCCGACCGTCCGGCGCGTCCGGGACTTCCGGACGGTGTACTTCGGACCCGACCGCCTGCTGGTCACCGCCGACGTGGCGTTCGACGCCGACCTGGACACCGCCGAGATCGACCGCGAGATCTCGACGATCGAGCGCCACCTCCAGGACGAGAACGACGCGGTCAAGAAGGTCTACATCGAGCCCGAGGCCGAGCACCCGCGCCAGCCGATCTGAGGCGGCGCTTTTGTGCCGGGCGGCCGAACGCGCCGGCATGGACGACCGAGAGGCCGAGGCGGCCGCGTCGCGGGACCGGGCGATCGAACTCGCCGAGGAGCGCACGCGCCTGGCCAGAGAGCGGACGACGCTTTCGCACATCCGGACGGGCTTTGCCTCCTTCCTGTTCGGGACGGCGCTCGTCGGGCTGTTCGGCGCCGTCGAGGCGAAGGTGCTGGGCGCGGCGTTCGTCCTGGCCGGCGTCGCCTTCCTGGCGACCGGCTGGCTGTCGTACGTCCGGAGCAGCCGCCGCGTCCGGACGGTCATCCGCGAGGTCGAACGGACGGTCGGGCGCGAGTGACGCCTTCAGACGAGCAGCAACACGATCGTGAAGCCGACCACGCCGGTCGCGAACGCCCAGAAGCGGCTCCGGCGCTCGCTGGGCAGCTCCTCTTTGATCACGTTGAGGATGACGCCGCCGGCCAGGAACGCGAACAGCACCGAGACGACGAACTCGCCGACGGCGACCGCGTAGCCGACCAGCAGGCCGACAAGGACCGCGCCCGCCAGCACCCACCGCCCGTACCGGCGGTAGGCCCGACCGTGGTGCTCGCGCAGGCCGTAGTCGTTGACGAAGAAGTGGAACGCCATCGCGCCGAAGTACAGCAGCAGGCTCGCCAGCCCCGCCTGCTCACGGTGTAGTAGCAGGTAGCCGATCAGGGCGTTGTACGCCGCGAACGAGCCGATGTGCAGCCAGAACACCGCGGGGCCGGTCGGCGCCTCGCTGCCCGGGACGTCCCCGGTTCCGCCAGCGGCCCCCTCGCCGCTCGCGCTCGCGCCGCCGTCGGTCGCGGTGGCGTTCGACCCGGCGGTCGCCTCGTCGCCCGAGCCCGAGTCCGGGTCGGAGCCGCCGTCGGACTCGTCGACGAGGCGCTCGAGGCCGTAGAAGACGACGAACCCGAGCAGCGTCACCAGGTAGACGTGGCGCTCGAGTTCGGTCAGGGCGGTGCCGCTGGCCTCGATGGCCCGGCCGGCGCGCTCGAGTTCGGGCAGGACGTGCACGAAGACGTACCCGACGGAGGCGCCCCCGGCCAGCGAGAGCCACCGGCTGCGCGGGATGACGTCCATGTCCACGAACCGCCCGGCGAACAGGTGGACGGCGGCCAGCCCGAGCGCGAGCACCGGCGCCAGTTCGGGGACCGCGGCCGCCAGGCCGGAAAGCGGCACCGACGCGGCGCCGATCATGTCGGCGTGGGTCCGACAGCGGGGAGTGCGGGGCGACGGTGCTGTCGCCGCGACGACGCTGTGGGGCCGACGGGCACGCGTGTCCTCGCCATGTGTTTGACCGGGAGATTCGGTCGGCAGGCGCAAACGCGTTGTGCCGCCGTCGCGCGCCGACAGGTCACTCGCCGTTCCGGTGGCGGTCGACGGCCACCCAGCCGCGGGCGCGCTCGTGGCGCGGGTGGACGAGCCGACTGGTCGCACGCCGGATGGGATTGTCGCTCACGGGTGGGTCAGCCTGGCGCGCCCGGGCGGAAATGCCTCGGGCCGGACCGGCCGCGATCGGCGTTTCCAGGCGCTGACGTGTCGGTTCGGGGGCGCGTGTGGCTTTTCCGCAGGCAGTCCCTATCCCGGGTGGAATGGGAATCGTCCAGAACCTGGTGCTCGTGTTCGTCGCCGGACTGCTGACGGCGTTTGCGACCGGCCTCGGTGCGGTCCCGTTTTTCTTCGTCGACGAGTTCAGCGACCGCTGGAACGTCGGCCTGTGGGGCCTGGCGTCGGGGATCATGCTCTCGGCGTCCGCGTTCGGGCTCATCCGCGAGGGGCTGGCGTCGGGGACCGTCCTCGAACTTGCGGGCGGGCTGCTCATCGGCGTCGCCCTGGTTGTCGCCTCCGGGGAGATCCTCGACCGCGTGGATTTCGGCCCGGACGAGGGCGCGGCCGGGGCGGCCGCCGACGACGTCGGCGAGCAGTACACCGTCGAGGACGACGCCCCGGTCGAGGGGGACGAACACGCCGAGGAGGCCCGGGCGTTCGTCGAGGGCGACTTCAAACAGCTCGTCCTCATCCTGGGGGTGCTGACCGTCCACAGCTTCCCCGAGGGCGTCGCCATCGGCGTCTCCTTCGCGGAGCTCGGCAACGTCCAGGGGATCCCGATCTTCGGCGTGGCGGTTCCGCTGCTGGCGGTGTTCATGACCGTCGCTATCTCGATCCAGAACGTCCCGGAGGGACTGGCGATCGCGATCCCGCTGCGGAGCTTCGACGTCAGCGACTGGGGGATGGTCGGCTGGGCGGTGTTCTCCAGTCTGCCTCAGCCGATCGGCGCCGTCATCGCCTTCGGGTTCGTGCGCCTGGCGCGGTCGTTCATCCCCTACGGGTTCGGCTTCGCCGCCGGCGCGATGATCTACCTCGTCGCCACCGAGCTCGTCCCCGAGGGCCTGGAGTACGGCGAGGGCCTGTCCACCCGCGGGTACCCCGCGATGGCCGGCGGACTCATCCTCGGGTTCGCGGTCATGATCCCGCTGACGTTCCTCTGAGGCGCGGGCGGCTCCGGCCCGCGCGGTTTCGCGTGGGCGGGATCACTCTCGGTCGGCCAGGCGTTCGATCTCGCGTTCGATGTTCTCGACGCGATCCGTCTGCTTGGCGTTGGCGTCGGCGATCGACTCGATCTCGGCGGCGACCTCCGTCGAGAGGTCGCTCGCGTCGTCGACGAGGCTGGCGACCTCCTCCGTCGAGACTGCCTGGTCGTCGGTCGCGTCGGCGACCTCGCCGATTCCGCGGGCGGCCTCCTCGACCGCGTCGACGATCTCGTCGAGGCTCGCCAGCGCGCCCTCGACTTCGTCGATACCCGCCTGGACCTGCCCGGCCGTGGTCTCGAGGCTCTCGACGGTCTCGTCGGTCTCGGCCTGGATCGCCGCGAACGTCTCCTCGATCTGCTGGGCCTGGCGGCGCGACTCCTCGGCCAGTTGCTTGACCTCGTCGGCGACGACGGCGAAGCCCTCGCCGGCCTGCCCCGCGCGGGCGGCCTCGATGCTGGCGTTCAGTGCCAGGATGTTCGTCTGCTCGGCGATGTCGTCGATGACGTCGACGACCGCGTCGATCTCCTCGACGCGCTCGTGCAGCCGGTCGACGTCGGCGGTGACGTCGTCGACCGAGTCATTCACTGCCTCCATTCGCTCGATGGCGTCCGCCGCAGCAGCGTGCCCCTCTTCGGCGCGCTCGGCGGCGGTGTTGGCGGTCGCTTCGACCTCCGCCGCGCTCGAGGCGATCTCCTCGATCGTCGCGCTCATGTCGGCGACCTCGTCGGCGATGGCCTCCGTCCGGTCGTCCTGTTCGGTCGCGAGGTCGTTGATACGATCGGTCCGCTCGGAGACGTCCGTCGCGTTCGAAGCGAGGTCGCCGACGGCGGCGCTGACTTCCATGGCGACCCGGTCCTGGCGCTGGAGTTCGTCGCGCAGCTCGTCGTTGTACGAGTGGATGTAAGTGTCCATAGCGACCTGCTGGTCGAGGTTGAGTAGCTTCAGCGCCGACATCGACTGCTCGACGACCGCGTCGACCGCCGCCGGCGAGAGCGCCTCGCCGTCCTCGCCCGTGTCCTCGCCACCGTCTTCGTCCGCCAGGCGGGCCTTGACCCGTTCGCCGATCGCCGCGAGGATCCCCTCGTAGTACTGCGAGTACGCCCCCAGGTAGATCCGCGGCCCCAGATCGAGCATGTCGTGAATCTTCCCGATCCGGGCGCGCTGGGCGAAGTAGTCCTCGTCGTATGTCCCGCGTCCCAGGTCCAGCAGATACTGCTTTTGGGTCTGCCTGAGCTGGGCGACGCTCTTCGAGGAGGACGCGAGGATCGCCCCGGCGTCGTCGAAGGCCTCGAGGTGGTCGTAGAAGTCCCCGCAGAGGTCCTCGGCGATGTCCTCGAACATCGGCTCCAGTTCGTCGAGGCGGCGCTCGTCTGCTTCGGTGAAGTTCGTGAACGCTTTCCGCCAGGCGATCTCGGGCTCGTCGAGGCCGATCTGCTCGGCCAGTCGCGCCCCGTCAACATCCCGTCTCGCCGCGTCGTCGATTTTCAGCTCCCCGGACATGACCACGGCCCCTTGCCACGCTGTCCCGATGCGGACTGCCCATCGTATTGTGGGCCTTCAAGTACCCGGGCAGACCTCCTCGGGCGCCGTCGCGACCGGTTCAGACGTCGAGGACGGCCTCCAGGAGGGTGGCCCGCGCGTTCGCGAGGTGCTCGGCGAAGGTCGCGCGCGTGATCCCGAGGTCGGTGGCGACCTCGCCGGCGTTGGCGGCCCGGGGGTGCGCGAAGTACCCGAGTTCGTGTGCTCGCGTCAGCACCTCGACCTGCCGGTCGGTGAGCGCAGCGCGGTCGACGAGCACCAGGCTGTCGCTGTCGCCCTCGTCGCGGACGAGGCGCCTGAGTTCGACGGGATAGGCCCGCCGGAGCCCCTCGACGACGCGCTGGACGGCGGCGACGTCCGGGGCGTTAAACCCCACGACGAGGTCGCCGTGGCGCGCCCGAACGTCAGTGAGTGGCGTCTCGAACCGATCGATCACCTCACAGGGGCAGCTGCGCCCCCGCGTGCGAGAAAAGCGATACACGGTCTGGTTATCAGTATCGAACACCCTCGAGAACCACGGCGCCAGCGACGACTCGTCGACGCCCGAGTCTGGGCCGGTCGCGAACTCCTCGGCGACCGCGCTGTCGACGCCCGGCCCGACGGCCCGTCTGACCGAGTGACACGCGCAGTCGGCCGTCGCCGACAGCTGCGCGACCGGACAGGTCGTGGGTTCGGTGACGCACACCTCGGCGTGCAGGCCCGTCATGTCGGGGGCGTCGGGCCGCGCCCGCCTCAATCCTGCCCCGCGACGAGGTGGGGAGCACGGAAAGACTGATGGTCGTCCCTGCGACGACGCCCGCCTTCCGGCGCTGTTGGTCGCGAGTGCCGACGCGGCCGGCGGCGGCCGTTCTCACGAACTGGGAACGGGCGAAACAGGTACCCGCCCGGCGTGGAAACGTCGATCTGTCACGGGCAGTTCAGGAAGGCTCCACGTTCCATCCCCCACTCTCCCCCGAGACACCGACGATCGGGGCCCGTGACCGTCTGTCTCCTCTCTCGGGCGACGGGAGCGGCTCCCGTCGTTGCGGTTATCGGAACTTGCCAGACACGCACGACGAGCCTGCCGTGGCGTCACGCCGGTCGGGCGGACCCTTCTGTAGCCGGATCGAAGGAGCGGTCGCGGCGCCGTTGGTGGTCCTGAAACGCGTCTCGAGGCCGCTCTCGCGGTCGGTCGCGTCGCCGCCGAGGTCCCCTTCGCCGGCGGGGAAGGCTCGCTCGCGCGGCGCGTTCCCGAACGCGCGCTCGAAGCGTGCAAAAGAGTGGGGAGAGCTGGGCTGCGTCGACAGCGAGGCGACCGACGAGCCCCGTCGGCGCCTGACTGCGGCGGACGTGTCCTCAGTGCGGGAGCCGGGGTCGCGGTGCGAGCGCGCTTACTGCTGGTTCTGCTGCCCGAACTGCTGGCCCTGCTGACCCTGGTTCAGCTGGCCCATGTTGGACTGGCCGTACTGCTGGGCGCCCTGCTGGGGCTGGCCGAACTGCTGGCTACCCTGGGTCTGGCCCTGCTGGCCGTACTGCTGGGGCTGGTTCTGGCCCAGTTGCTGACCCTGCTGGTAGCCGCCCTGCTGGAACTGCTGGGGCTGGCCCTGGAGCTGCTTGCCCTGGCCCTGCATCCGCTGGCCCTGCTGGCCCATCGCCTGCTGGGTCTGCTGGGGCTGCTGGCCGATCTGCTGGCCCTGCTGGGACTGGCCCTGGCCGCTCTGGACGCCAGGCTGCCCGGCGACGTTGTCGCCGCGGTCGCTATAGCTCAGGCCGGGCACGGGCTTGTCCTGTGCGTAGGCCTGCTGGACCTGCTGGGGGTGCTGCTGGGCGTACTGGCGCATGCGGGCGGCCTCCTGGTCGTCCAGGAACTGGCCCGTGTTCGGGTCGCGCGAGAAGTTGATGTCGCTCTGCTGGCCCATCGACTGCTGGCCCTGCTGTCGCTGTTGTCCGCGCTGGTTCCCCTGCTGGTTCTGGTTGGTCTGTTGGAACATGGGTTCTGCCTCCAGTGGAAGCGAGGGCGGCCAGCCTGTCGAGGCTTCCCCCGACACCTGCAAGGGCTTTTTCCGCCCGCTGACTCGCCAGAAAATCACCGGACTGCGGCACTGCAGCGTCCGCCGACTCAGACGGCGACGACCCACGCACGATAGTCCTCGGCGCGGCCGTACACCGCTCGGAAGACGCGATCGAACAGCCCGGCGAGGCGCTCGGGGTCCCCCCGTGCGGTGAGGCGGACGTTCGTCCCGAAGGCGTCCTCCGGGCGCGTAAGCTCGGCGACGGTGACGTCGGGGTACTCCTCGAGCAGCGTCTTCAGCGACTCCAGTTCCGCGTCGGTGCAGTCGAGGTTGACCGTCTCGCCGGCCAGCTGGAGCCACGGGACGGTCTGCTCGGGGGCGTCCGGCGGGAGGTCCTCGTCGTCCGCCGCAGCCACCTCTGCGGGCGTGGGCTCGGGTTCGATCGTCAGGAATGGGCTGTCGCGCTCGCGGTGGGCGCGGACGGCGTCGGCGAACAGTGCGCGGCGGTCCGCGGGGGTCGCGGCGTCGAAGCGGGTCACGACCGACGTTGGCACCGCACCGAGAAAAGCGGCCGGCCGGCGGGGGCCGGCTGCGCGACAACCAATCACGTTAAGGGGTGCGCCTGTCGACTACTCACGCATGGCAGTAGGTGACGCTCGCTATGCGGACTCGTGTCGGCGGCGGCTCCCTGCGATCGTTCCCCTCAAACTCCCCCTGACCCGCGTGAGCTGGCAGCTCGGGACGCGCGTCGTCAGCGAGGACGGCGCGACCCACCACGGCACCTGGGCGGCCGTCGACGCGGCGTGGGCGGTCTCGGTGTTCGAGGCCACCGACGAGACGGTCCTCATCCGGCTGCGCTCGCCGGTCGGTCGCGAGCAGTTCTACGGCGCGACCAAGCGCGACCTCGACCGGGCGCTGCCGGCGCTCGCCGAGGCCGACGACTGGCACCGGCTCGAGTGAACGGCCCGGCGCCGAGCGCCGACTCGGCGACGCCGCCGGTGACACCCGCCCAGTCGCGTCCACGGACGTCGGAGACCAGCTCGCTGTGTCGATGCGCTGGTTGGCGGCCCCGCGAGCCCCGTGACCACAGTCGTCGTTTGAGTCTCCCCAGGGGATTTATCCGCGGCGCGTGAGTCGAGTGTCATGAAGCGACGACAGCTGTTAGCCGGCGCGGGGGTCGCCGGCGCGCTCTCGCTGGCCGGCTGTTCGGCCGCGCGGGCGACGACGATCTCGGATCCCCGTGTCGAGCGCGAGGACGACGGCGAGACGCACGTGCACTTCGACGCCGGGGGTGAGGCGCTGACGACGCTCACGGTCCAGCCCGACGGCCGGTCGGCGGGTGCGGGCGGCGAGCAGGTGCCACTGGACGCCTCGATCGAACACCGCGAGGGAACCGAGCTGACGAGCCTCGAACTGAAACTCCGGGCGCCGCCCGCCGACGGCGGCGCCGGCGTCCCCGCGCGGGTGGCGCTGACGGCCCCGCAGTGGCAGCCCCACCCGTCGGTCCAGCTGTACACCGATCCCGACGACGGCGGCGGGATCGTCGCGATCGACGACCTGGGCGAGCAGGGCCAGGGGACGGTCACGCTCGAACTCCTGCTGACGGGGCTGGCGCCGAGCACAGCCGAAGTACTCGTCGACGCGACGCTCGGGCTGGCCGAGTCGGGCGTGCTGGGCGATACGTACACCGTCGAAGGGTCGACGCGGGTGTCGCTGCCCGAGTCGTAGGGTCGGGCCGGCCGCCGCGACCGGGAGCCGACAATCGCGTGCGGGCACGGGGTCGTCCGCTGCAGGTAACGGCCTTTTCCGCGTCGACGCCGAAGGCCGGGACATGAGCGACGACGCCGCGAGACCGACGGCCGACGACGTGGGCGAGCCGATCGTCAGCGAGAGCGAGGGAATCCAGCTCGGGACGATCGCTGGCGTCGAGGACGACCAGGTGCTCGTCGACGCCGATCCGAACGTCGCCGACGACGTGCGCGGCTCGCTGGCGTGGGGCGACCTCGACCAGACGCACCCGCTCCCCCTGGACGCGGTCGTCGCCGCCGACGACGGCACGTTCCGCGTTCGCGTCCCGATCGTCGACGAGGACGCCCGCCTGGAGGAGGGGGGCGCGGCCGCCGAGTCCGACGAACCGGCCGTCCCCGGCGGGTCGGGCAAGCCCGACGAGTCGTAACCGTCACGGGCGCGGCCGGCGCAGACCCGGTGCAAACGCGACGCCACGGTTATTCTCGTCGGCGTCGTGTCTGCGGGAATGCGAACCAGCACGCGCTGCGTCGTCGCGGTCGCGGTGGTCCTCGCGCTGGCGGGCTGTACCGCAGGCGTCGCGCCCGGGACGGTGACCGCGGCCGATCCCGGCGGCGCCGGCCGGCCGGCCCCGATCGGCGCCGCCGGCACGCTCGCCGTCCACTTCATCGACACTGGGCTCGGGACGAGCACGCTCGTCGTCGGGCCGACGAACGAGACGATGCTGATCGACTCGGGCGACTGGCAGGACGACGGCGAGCACGTCCTCGCGTACCTGCGAGCGCACGGGATCGACCGGATCGACTACCTGGTGTCGACCCACGCCGACGCCGACCACATCGGCGGGCAGGCGGCCGTCATCGAGTACCTCGAGACGCGCGGCGACGGGGTCGGCGCGGTCTACGACCCAGGGATCGCCGCGAGCACGCGGACCTACGGGCGCTACCTCGACGCGATCGAGCGCTACGACGTCCCGCTGTACGAGACGCGCGCCGGCGACCGCATCCCGCTGGCGGGCGTCGACCTGACCGTGCTGTCGCCGCCGGAGCCGTACCTGGCCGGCGGCGACCGCAACGAGAACAGCATCGTCGTCCGCGTCGGCTTCGGCGCCGCGAGCTTTTTCTTCCCCGGCGACGCCGCCGAACGGAGCGAGCAGTTCATGGTCGACCGTTACGGCGCGCGGCTGAACGCGACCGTCCTGCTCGCGGGCCACCACGGCAGCGAGACGAGTTCCAGCGACCCCTTCCTCGACGCCGTGGCGCCGCACCTGGCGGTGATCTCCGGCCCGTACGACTCCCAGTACGGCCACCCGCACGAGGCGGTGCTGCAGCGGCTGGCCGCCCGCTCCGTCAGAACCTACTGGACGGCGACCCACGGTGACGTCGTGATGCGAACGAACGGCTCGGCGCTCTCCGTTGCCACACAGCGGGCCGCGCCCACCGATCCGCTCGCGCTCAGAGACGGCGAGCCCGTCTCCCCGTCGGCCGACGATCCGGTGACGGTCCGGACGGTGTTCGCCCTCGCGGGGTCGGCGCCGCGACCGGTCGCGACCGACGGCGGCACGGAGGGAGCGTCGCCGACAGCCACGCCGGAACCGACCCCCGATTCCAGTGCGACCGAGGGCGCCACCGACGGGGGCTCGACCGGCGGGCTGTCGGTCGCAGCCGTCCGCGCGGACGCCGCAGGTCAGGAGGCCGACAACCTCCTCGACGAGTACGTGGTCTTCGTGAACGAGGGCGACCGCCCGCTGGATCTCTCGGGGTGGACGGTCGTCGACGAGGCCGACCACCGGTACGCGTTCCCGGACGGGTTCACGCTCGACCCCGGGGCGCGGGTCACGCTGCACACCGGCAGCGGCACCGACACGGCGACCGATCTCTACTGGGGGGCCGACGCCCCGGTCTGGAACGACGACGGGGACACGGTCGTCGTCCGCGACGCGAGCGGCGAGCGCGTAACGGCGGTGAGCTACCCGTGACGTCGCTGCCCGACGGCACGTACGTCGCGGTGCTGGACTGCTTCGAGGGCGACCGAGCCATCTTGCTGCTGGAGGACGGCGACGCCCTCGTCGGCGAACTGGTCGTCGAGACGGCCGAGCTGCCCCCGGACGGCCGCCACGTCGACGCGGTCTTCACCGTCGCCCTCGCGGACGGCAACCCCGACGCGATCGACTACGACCCCGCCGAGACCGACCGCCGAGCCGCCGACGCCCAGTCGCGGTTCGACCGCCTGTCGGAACGCCCGCCGTCCGACGAGGACGACGAGTCCTGAGGCTGCCGTCCGGGGCGGCGAGACGACGCGGTCGGTCTGGGCATCTGCGACGGCGGGCCGCGACCGGGAAAATCGCCGGCGGGCGACCACGCCGTATCTTGCAGGCAGTCGCGTTTACTCGCTCGCTCCCGGATGGTGGAGTAGGTTCGATAGCCATGGCTCGATCAGACCTCACCACAGACCGCGACGAGATCGAACGCTGGGCGGACGAGCGAGACGCTGTCCCCGTCCGCGAGGGCGACCGGGTTCGCCTGGTCCCCGAGAGCGCCGTCACGGCCGAGCACGACCGCCTGGACTGGGACGACTTCCACCGCGAGGTGGGCGACGACCACGTCGTCCAGCGCTTCGACGAGGACGAACGGGCCGAAATGGAGGTGACCGACCGCGAATCGGCCCTCGAGCAGGTGACGACCGAGGAAGACATCGACCGCGACGAGGTCGAACAGCGCCTCATCGAGGGCGAGACGATCACGGGGACGATCACCGAGACCACCGTCGTCGAGGAGACGATCGTCGAGCAGGCCACCCTCGAGAGCGAGGTCGTCGACAGCCGCGTCGTCGACCGCTCGATCACGAACCTCGAGTTGCTCGAGCGCACCTGTGACGCCTGCGACGTCGTCGACGCCGACCTGACCGGCGCGTGGTACGACGACACCGACCGCTTCCTCGCGGACCCCGCCGACGTCCAGACGGGCGCCGAGGAGGCGATCGCGGAGTCGCCGTTCGACGTCACGGTCCAGGTCGAGGAGGACTGGGCGGCGACGATCGAAGAGCGCCTGCAGTACACCATCGAGACGCGCGTGACGGATGTCGACGTCACCGAGACCGAGACGATCGACTCCCAGGACCTCGAGGCCGAGATCGACATCGACGACGTCCACGACCGCCTGCGCAGCGGCGAGCTGATCGACTTCGACGCCGAGGCGGAAGGCGGCGTGATCGACTCCGAATCCTACGACATGGAGAGCGAGTTCAGCGACGACGACACGATCGTCACCACGCTGACCTCGGCGCGGGCGTTCGACCGCGAGGTCACCGAGCGCCGGCTGCTCACGACGGAAGTCGTCGCGAGTGAGCTCCTCTCGATCGACGTCGACGAGGACGCGATGCGCACCGGCGATCTCGACACCGCCGGGACGACCGTCATGGACACCGATGCAGACGCCGACATCGACGTCGACGCCGACGATGATCTCGCGGCGGCCGACCTCGACGACGACCTCGACGACGTCCGGGTCATGCCCGACGACGACGACGTCGGCAAGCCGGTAGTCGTCCCGACTGGCGATCAGGTCGGGATGGTCACGGCCGTCGAAGACGGCGTCGCCTACGTCGACCCCCACCCGGGGCTGACCGAGAAGGTGTCGGCCGCGCTCGGCTGGGGCGGCGCCGACGAGGAGGACTTCGTGCTCGACGACGACCGAATCGACCGCATCACGAACGACGCCGTCCGGCTGTCGGGCGACTTCGACGCCGACGAGCTCGAAGACGTCGACGACCTCGAGTAACCCAGCCTCGGCCGTCACGGACCCTGAAAGGGCAGGCCCCGGACTCTTCTGCCCTTCGGCCGTAGTCACGATCGCAGGCACCCATGAGCGAACGTGACACTGACGACACGATCGAAGCGAACGTCGAGGAAGGGTACGATTCCAACCCGGCCGATCAGGGGCGGTGGCTGTCGGCGCTGGTCGTCCTCGCGGGGGCGTGGCTCGTCGTCCAGCCGTTCCTGGTCGACCTGGTCGCGCTGCACTTCTGGAACAACGTCCTCGTCGGCCTGGCGTTGATCGTCCTCGGCGGGTTCAACTACTACCGCCGGGCGGCCGATCGCCTCGCCAGCACCGCGGCCGCCGGCCTCGTCGCTTTGCTCGGGCTGTGGATGATCGCCGTGCCGTTCGTACTGGACGCGACGATCAACTTCGTGGTGGTTCCGGGCCCGTTCGGGTTCTGGAACGACATCATCGTCGGCCTGATCGTCCTCGGGCTCGGCCTCTACAGCGTCTACGAGGCCCGCGACGTCGACCAGCCGACCGCGCTCGGCCAGTAGCGACGCCCGCCCGCTTTTTCTTCGGCCCGACAGTCACCGCCGCGTTACTCGCCGCTATTGTCCTCGCCAGCGTCGCCGTCCTTGCCGCGGACGATCGGCGGGGCGTCCATCTGCCGGGGGAACTGCAGGGCCGCGTTCGACTGGCCGTCGCTGGTGCGGATCAGCGAGGCAGTCCGCCCACCGGCGGCCCCTGAGCCTGCCCGAGCGTGCCGGCGACCAGCAGGCTGGCCTCGGGAAGCATGACCGCGACTTCGAGGCGGTCCTGGTCCTCGGCGCTGGAGACGCCGACCTGCTCGGCGTGCTCCTCGGCCCAGTCGACGATCCCCTGTGCGTCGGGCGGTGCGTTCTCGGGAACCTGCGCTCCATCTCCACGACCACGGCGCGAACGGCCGTGTCGTTTTTGCCCGTTGGTTCGCCGCGATCAGGGCGCGCTCGCCCGCCGGACCGGGATCGCCACCTCGTTCGTCCGGAGGAACGGCGGCACGCCCGGCCCCTCGTACCGCAGGAGGACTGGCTCGCCGACCGCCTCGTAGCGATCGCCCGCGGCCGCGAGCGCGTCGCGCAGCGCGTCGGTCTGGCGGGCGACGCGGCCGTCGGTCGCCCACCAGGAAAACTGCTTGACGGCGAGGGTGCGACCCGGCTGCTCGACCAGTCGGACGGACTCGTCGGTCGGCCGCGGGGCCGACTCGAAGTCGTACTCGGCGGGGAGGTAGAACGCCATCCGGACCCCCTCCTCGCCGCGGTCGGACTCGACGGGCGTCGTCATCGAGACTGACTCGCTGGCGTCCGCCGCGCCCGCCCCGCCCGGGCCAGCGACGGGAGACTCGACGGGCGCGGTCATGGCGATCTCCTCGCCGACGGTCGCGCCGCGGTCGGTCTCGACCGGGGTCGTCATCGCGACGTCGGTGGCGCTGCGGTTCGTACCCGTGATGTAACGGAACAGGCGCCGGAAGGCCGCGTTCTGGGTAGGAGCGACCGTCTCCACCAGGACAGTCGGGGGATACCGGCGGATCTCCGCGCCGTCGAAGGCGTCGATCGTCTCGTACGGGACCCGGGGCGTCGTCCGGTCCTGGACGTACCGGCGGCCGGCGAACGCGGTCGCCAGGAGGCCGGCGGCACCGAGCGCGAGCGTCGTGCGCTTCATCGCTCCATCGTACTTGCGCTCGCCACTTAGACCGTATTCCTCCGGTGGGTTCCGCGAGCGACCATCCTGCCAGCGGATCCGCACTCGATTGGTCACGTCTCCCGTCGCGACCGATTGCGCTGTCCCCGCTAGTCGCTTGCCGATCGGCAGACGGTAGTCGCGTGATATGTTCAACAGGCTAAACGATTAGGTGAATCACTTTTGCGGGTTGGTCGACAAGCGACGACACTCGGAGAGTACCGAAATGGGACCGCTCGACGATTCGTCCGACGACGACGACCGAGCCTGGGCCGACGCCGACAGCGACGAGCGCGGCGGGTTCGTCTTCGGGCCGGACTCGGCCGACGAGTCGGACGCGCCCGACGACGCCGGTGGCGGCGACGGGCCCACCGACGCGGACGGCGCGCCCATCTGGGAGCAGTCGTTCGCGCTCGACCGCCAGGCCCGGTTCGCCATGGTCGGCGTGTTGCTCGTCGTCGTCGGGTCCGGCGCGTTCGTTCTCTTCCCAGGGATGTCGTCGAACGCGTCCGCGGCGGCCGACGCGGCAGGCGACACCGCGACGCACGGGACGACTCGGCCGACGCGGCAGGCCGCGGCCGTGCCGACGGGGACGACGAGGCGATCGCCCACGTCGACCGCGACGGCGTCGACCGCCTCGCCGACACCGACTGCGACCGACGGGACGACCACCGACGCCACGACCACTGACGGGACGACCACCGACGCGGACGGCGGAACCTGGTCCGGTGGCGGGTCGTCGTCGGGCGGTGGATCGTCGTACGACGGCGGGTCCTCGGACGGCGGCGGAGGGTCAACCGGATCGACGCAGACTGCAACGCAGACCGAGACGGCAACGGCCACGACCACGGAAACGACCGCCACGACGACGACGACGGAAACGACGACCACGACGCCGGAAACGACCACCACGACCACCACGACGACCACGACGGAGACGGCGACGCCGACGACGACCACCACCGAGACGACCACCACGCAGAACTGCCTGCTGTTGAACACGAGCCTGACCTGTCAGTAGCGGCCTGGTCGGGCCGTCGGTGACCGTCGCCGTTCCCGGCTGTCTCGCGGGCGAACGGCCGCATCAGCCAGCAGAGGTGTCACCTGGTGCGCGCGTGCGAACCTATATCGCTCGCTCGCCCGTTCTCTAGGAACCATGACGTCCGACGAAGGGACCCTCCTCGACGACGCGGCGGCCGGCCAGTTCGTCGACGCGTGTCGCGCGACGGTCGGCGACCAGCTCCGCTCGGTCACGTACTTCACGAACGACGGGTACGACCAGCTGTACCTGCGCTCGGACCTCGAACGGGACGCCGACCTGGCGGGCTTCGCCGACTACGAGACGCTGGGCTTCGGCGCCCACGACGCCTACCGCGATACTGAGCTGGGCGAGTACCACTACACCATCCGCATCTTCGAGAACGGCTTCCTCGTCCGCGTGACGACGGCCGAGGAGGGCGTGTTCCTGACGACCGACGGGCTGACGCTGCAGGACTTCGAGGAAGTCGCCACCGCCGTCGCCGAACTGCTCGCCGACCGGGACGAGTGAGGGCGGGCGGCGCATCCGTCGACAGACCCGGGTTCTTCCCCGAGAGCGGCGATGGATTTGCGGCCCAGTCCTGGCGCGGAGGCGACAGACCTACCTGCCGTCGCCCCCTCGTTGGGGTATGAAGACGTGTCCGGAGTGCGGTGAGCGGATCTACCGAGTCGAACCCGACAACGCCGAGTTCGGCTCGCCCGTCGTCGACGGGCGGCGCTATCCCGAGGAGTGCCCCGAGTGCGGCGCCCCGCTGTCGTCCGCCTGAGCCCGCGATTCTCTCGATTCCCAGCCGTCGGCGCGAGCATCAAGGTATTTCAACACGTGTGCTAATTTTGACGCATGAGCGCCGTTACAGAAGTACCCTCCCGGCCCACAGTCGCGACGGGTCGCGACCGCGCGGTCCAGTCACCAGTCCGCCCGTTCGTCGTCGCAGGCGTCGCTGACGGCCGTCGACGCGGCGCCCGCGCGCTGTCGCGCGACGGCCGCTGCCCACCGCGAGCGAGGGGGTCGCGATGAGGCTTCCGGACGACCTCGATCTGAACGACCTCGATCTGGAGGTGCCGCGGTGGCAGCTGGCGCTGTACGGCGTGGCCGCGGTCGTGATCGTCGTGCTGGCGTTGCCGACCGTCCAGGGCGGGCTCTACGACCTGCTGGTCGGGACGCCGAGTTTCCTGCAGTGGGGCGCGGTCGCGCTGGTCGTCGCCGTGATCGGCTACTACCGCCAGAGCCGGCCGCTGTACGCCCTGGCGGTGGTGATCTTCGTCGTCATGGGGCTGTTCGTGGGGCCGTTCGTCGGCAGCGTCTACGCTCACGACCACGTCGCCGAGCAGATGCAGAGCGAGACGACCCAGCTGGAGACGCTGCCGAACACGTCGGCGGCCAGCCCGCGCCTGCTCCCGCGCAGCGTCGCCGACAACTTCGCCCAGTCGTCGATGCAGTACCCCCAGTACCGGCTGACGAGCTCCGACATCACCTACCGGAACGGCTCGTACGACTGGTCGTACGGTGTCGTCCCCGACAGCCCGCTGGTGGCCCTGCTGGGCACCCAGAACGGGGCGATGTACGTGAACATGACCACGACGAAAAAGGACGTCAGCGTCCGGGATACGACGTTCAAACACGGCCGGGGCCAGGCGGTCTTCGACTCGCTATCCTACCAGAGCGTCCTGCACGCGCCGCTGCGACGCCACGACTGGGAGACCACGTTCAACGCCGAGCACGACGGCACCGCCTACGTCGCTCACTCGACGACCACCTACGAGTGGCACTTCCAGCTGCTGCCGATCCCGCAGCTGTACGCCGTCCCTACCTTCGGCTCCGTCGAGATCATGTACCCCGACGGCCACATAGAGAGCCTGACGCCCGAGCAGGCCGCCCGGTCGCCGCTGCTTTCGGGCCAGAACGTCTACCCGTACAGCCTCGCGATGTACCGCGTGCAGTCGATGCAGTACGTCCACGGCGCGCTGAACAAGTGGTTCTGGAAGGAGGACGTCCTGCAGGTCGCCGACCTCCCCGAAGGCGGCAACGAGTGGCCGCTGGTCGTGCCCACGACGGGGACGGCGCACAACCTGACGTACTTCGTGGCCACGGAGCCGACCGGCAGCGGCAGCGGCATCTACCAGATCTGGACGTTCGACGGCCAGACCGGCGCGGCGGGCGTCCAGGAGTACAGCGACGCCCAGATCGGCCCGCGGAAGGCCGTCGACTTCGTTGGTCGGGACCCGCGGGTGAACCGCCTGTCCAGCGCGCAGGCGATCTCGCCCATCCCGATCGTCAAGGGCGACACGCTGTACTGGCACGTGGCCGTCGTCCCGCAGAGCCGCTCGGGGGTGACCTACACCGGCTTCGTCAACGCCCAGTCCGGCGACGTGACTCTCCTGCAGGGCGACCCGCAGGTGTACGCGTTCATGACCCAGTCGGAGTACCGACGCGTCGAGAACGGCACCGGAAGCCAGGGCGGCGGCGCCACGACGACCGTCACCGTGATCGTGACCGACGCGGACGGCACCGTGGTCGAAACCCGCAACCTCACGGTCCCCGCCGGCGGGGACGTCCAGATCGGCGTCCACAACCGCGCGGGCAACGCCAGCACGAGTCGGGCCGGGTCCTGAGGGAGGTTCTGCCGCCCGCCCAGCTATCAATCGTCGTAATCGGACGGACGGACTTACGTCGGAGCGCCCCTGACGGTCGACAGAGAGTGACCGCCGCCGATGATCGATGGCAACGAGCAGACCCGGATGCAGGCCCTCTTCGACCACTCGCCGGACGCGATCGTCATCGTCGATCGCGAGGGGCGAATCGTACGCGCGAACGACCGCGTCGCGGACCTCTTCGGCTACGAGCCGGCCGAGCTCGTGGGCGAGCGCGTCGAGATTCTGGTGCCCGAGCCAGACCGCGAGGCCCACCCCGCCCAGCGCGATTCGTACATGGCCGACCCGTCGACCCGGCCGATGGGCGTCGGCCTCGACCTGCGGGGCCGGCGTAAAGACGGCTCGACGTTCCCCGTCGAGATCGGCCTGAGCCCGATCGAGACCCACGGGGGGTTCGAGGTGATCGCCGCGATCAGGGACGTGACCGAGCAGGAGCAACTCCGCCGGAAGTACCGGACGGTCATGGAGACCGCGCCGGACGCGATGTTCGTCGTCGACGCGGAGACGGGGGAGATCATGGAAATCAACGACCGGGCGGCCGAACTCGTCGAGCGACCGGAGGGGGATCTCGTCGGTCGCACCCAGACCGTCCTGCACCCGAGCGAGGACGCCGACCGCTACCGGGCGCTGTTCGAGCACCACGTCGCCACGGGACAGGTCACGGCCAGCCAGTTCGACGACGGCGAGGACTTCCAGGTCGTGACCGCCGACGGCGAGCGGATCCCCGTGGAGATCAGCGCCCAGGTCACGCACTTGAACGACGCGACGGCGGTCGTGGCGCTGTTCCGCGACATCTCCGATCGCCGCGCCTACGAGCGCGAGCTCCACCGCCAGATCGACCGCCTGGAGCGCCTCGCACACGTCCTCTCCCACGACCTGCGCAACCCGCTGAACGTGGCCGAGCTGGGCGTCGACCTCGCGCGCGAGAGCGGCGACCTCGCGCACCTCGACCGGGTCGAGACGGCCCACGAGCGCATCCAGGACATCGTCACCGACTCGCTGGCGATGATCTCGGAGGGCGCGGAGGTCGAGTCCGTCGAGGGGCTGGCGCTCGGGTCGCTGGTGACCGACTGCTGGGAGACGGTCGACACCTGCGAGGGCTCGATCGAGATCGTCACCGACGGCACGATCGAGGCCGAGGACACGCGGGTCAGACACCTCTTCGAGAACCTGTTCCGCAACGCCGTCGAACACGGCGGCGACTGCGTCGGCGTCCGCGCGGGCGTCACCGACGACGGCTTCTTCGTCGAAGACGACGGCCCCGGCATCCCCGCCGACGAGCGCGAGGCCGTCTTCGAGCCGGGGTGGACGTCGGCCGAGGAGGGCACCGGGCTCGGGCTGAACATCGTCGCCGAGATCGCCACTGCCCACGGCTGGGACGTCGCCGTCACCGAGGGCGAGACGGGCGGTGCGCGCTTCGAGTTCACGGGCGTCCGTACCGACCCCGCCGACGATCCGGTTCCCGTCCGTGGCGAGCGGTGAGCGCGCGAGGGGGCCTCAGTTGGCCGCGCAGTTGTTCGGGCCGAGTTCCAGGGCCTCGACGTCGCCGCCGGGCTGGGCTTCGCCCCAGTTGATCCGCTTGATCTCGTTGTAGTTGGCGGGCTCGTCGGCGAGGCTCTCGACGATGGTCTCGACGAACGCGTCGGCCTCGTCGTCGGCGACGTAGCTCAGCAGCTCGTTGGTCGTCTCGGCCTCCAGGTCTGCCAGGTCGGTGGCCAGCGGGCGCACTTCCTCGTCGCTGAAGTGTCCGGGCAGGACGACCGCGTCGTCGGGGAGGTCGGTGAGCCGGTCGAGGCTGTCGAACAGCTGGTCGGAGGCCTCGCGGACGGCGTCCTCGGAGCTGTCCTCGAGGTCGGGGCGGCCGACGCTGCGGAGGAAGAGCGTGTCGCCAGACAGGAGGGCGTCGCCGAAGCGGAACGAGGCGCTGCCGGGGGTGTGGCCGGGCGTGTGCAGTACGTCGAGCTCGCGGTCGCCGACGGGGATCGTGTCGCCGTCTTCGATCTCCGTCACGTCGTCGAGCTCGCCGGCGTCGGCGCCGTGGAGGTAGTAGGGGACGTCGAGCTCTCCGGCCAGGCGCCGGGCGCCCGAGACGTGGTCGGCGTGGGCGTGCGTGTCGGCGACGTCGACGATCTCCAGGTCGCGCTCGTCGGCGGCGTCGAGGTACTGGTCGACGTACTGCGTCGGGTCGACGACCACGGCCTCGCCGCCGTCGTGGACGAGGTAGGAGACACAGCCCGTGCCGGGGCGGACGACCTGGACGACGCCGTCGGCGGCGTCGAGGTCGTACTCGCGGTGGACCCGGCCCCAGGCGTTCATGCCGTCCGGGATGGACTTCGCGTCGAAGCCGTGCCCGCGGAGGAACTCCGCGGCCCGCGCGGAGGTGACCCCGCCCGCGCAGATGACCGCGATCTCCTCGTCGGCGGGGAGCGCGTCGAGGTTGTCCTCCAGCCCGGAGTAATCGAACTCCAGCAGCTGGTCGTAGACCGGGAGGTTCTGGCTCTCGGGGAGCTGCCACTCCTCGTAGTCGTCCTCGTTGCGGACGTCCAGCACGTGGAGGTCCTCGGCGTCGTCCTCGACGAGCCGCCGCGCCACTTCACTCGCGCCGATGTCGGTATTGCTCATTACATCCAATACTACTGGGGCTGCGGATGATAATTGTGTTGGATGGGGGCGCTACTGCGTAACGACTATCCGTTACCTCTGCTCGGAAAACGGAGGGGAATCCGGACCAACCGACGCGGGTCGCCGGGTCGCGCCATCTCCGGTTGCTTTCGATACTACTGCACAACTGCAGGAGAACTCCGGCCGCTGATCAGCGTCCGGGTCAGCCCGCTGTCGTGGCCCCGGCGGTCGTGCTCCGGTCGGTCGTCGTCCGCGTCTTCGCGTTTCCGTGTCCGTTCTCCCGCTCGCGATCCGTCCCGCGGTCGTCGGAGCCGTGGTTCGTCTTGGTTCGGCCGTGGTCGTCGACCGCCTTCACGGGCACGTCGGCGCCGGACTGGTCGAGCACCGGCTTGAGGACGTACTTTCCGCTGTTGCCGGAGTTCACGACCGAGACGTCGTAGACGAACGACACCGTGTCGTTGGCGCCCAGCGTGAAGCCCTCGTTGAGCCGCAGTTTGCCGCTCGGGAGCTTGACGTCGGCGCTGCTCCCGTCGGTCAGCGTGGCGTCGACGTCGGAGACGGTGAGGACGACCGTCGTGTACTTGCCGACGGGGAGTTCCGGCGACCCCACCAGCGTCGCGTTGTCGCCCTGCAGGCGCGTCAGGTCGACCGTCGCCCCGTCGACCTCGCGGGTGATCCAGCCGCCGCTCTCCGTCTCCGTCCCGTTCTCGGCCGTCTCCGTGCCGTTGGCCGCTGGCGCCGTCTCGTTCGCGGGCGTGGCCGTGCCGTTCGCGGGCGTCTCGGCCTCGTTGGCGTCGGTCGCGGTCCCGTTGGCCGTTTCGTTCCCGGTGCCACCGCCGGCGCGGGCGAACGCGACCGACTCGATCGTGACGTTCAGGTGGCTGAAGTCGTCGATCGCGCCCGGCCGATCGCTCACGTAGAACTGGACCGTTCCGGTCCCGCTTTCGCCGGTCCCGCCGCCCGACCCGGTCGGCTCGCCCGCCGTGGGCGTTCCGTTGCCGCCGGTCGAACCGGCACAGCCGGCGAGAGCGAGCATCGCTGCCGCTGCGATCGCCAGGAGTAGCTGTCGTCGCATACGTAGTCGGTATGCACTCGGATAGAAGAACGTGATGGCCGATCGGGGCCGTGCGGGGCAGTGCAGAGGTAGCCCCGACGATCGCGCGGCGCGACCCGAGCGACGCTGCTTTATGCCGCCCGGCCCGCTACCCCACTCGATGACCGGACGAACCCGTCGGGCGCGACTGCGTCGCTTGGGAGGCCCCCAGCGATGAAGCTCCTACTCACAAACGACGACGGCATCGACGCGCCGGGCCTGCGCGCCCTGGCCGATGCCCTCGAGGGAATCGGCGACGTGACGGTCGTCGCGCCCGCGACGAACCAGAGCGCGGTCGGGCGCGGGCTCTCGTACGGTCGGATGGGGCCGGAGGGGACCGACGACGCGGGGACGGGCCTGGGCGAGGGCGCGGATCCGTTCACGGTGACGATCCCGCACGAGGAACACGAGCTCGGCTACGCCGTCCACGGGACGCCGGCCGACTGTGCCATCCTCGGGGTCGGCACGGTCGACCCGGACGTGGTCGTCGCGGGCTGCAACGCGGGGGCGAACCTCGGCGTGCACGTCCTCCCGCGGTCGGGGACCGTCGGCGCCGCCGTCGAGGCGGCCTCGCTGGGCGTCCCCAGCCTCGCACTGTCGATGGACGTGCTCGGCCGCGGGCGCTCGGACCTCACGCCGGCCGACTTCGAGCGCGCGAGCGCGATCGGCAGCGGCCTCCTCGAGCGGGCCGTCGAGGGGGCGGCCTTCGACGCCGTCGACTACCTCAACGTGAACGTCCCGGGGCCGGACACCGACCTGGCGGGCCTGTCGATCACCCGACCGACCGAGCGCTACGACATGCACGCGGACCTGGCGGACGACCGCTTCAGCATCCACAACCCGCTGTGGGTGGAGTTCGCCGGCGGCGACGTTCCCGACGAGGAGGGCACCGACCGCCGCGCGCTTTTGGACGACCGGGTGAGCGTCTCCCCGATGACGCTGCCGCGGGCCGACCTCGACGACGAAACCGTCGAGCGGCTGGGTGAGTGCTTCGCGGGCGTCGTCGACTGACGGTCGCGCCCGCTCGCGCCTGCCCCTTGCCGAACCGTTTTCTCTCGCGGGTCCCGAGGCCGGGGCATGGACCTCTCGCTCGTGGATCTCTCGCCGGTCCCCGACGGCGGCACCGCGACCGACGCGTACGCCGACACCATCGAGATCGTCGAACAGGCCGAGCGGCTCGGGTACTCGCGGCTGTGGGTGGCCGAACACCACGGCATGGCCGACCGCATCGCGGGCACGACGCCCGAGGTGCTGCTCGGGCGGCTCACCGCCGAGACCGACGCTCTCCGGCTGGGGACGGGCACCGTCCTGCTGAATCACTACAGCCCGTTCAAGGTCGCCGAGGAGTTCGGCGTGCTCGACGCCCTCGCCCCCGGCCGCATCGACGCGGGCCTGGGCCGGGCCAACGGCTCGCCGGCCGCCGACCGCGCGCTCGGGACCGACCGCCACGTCCGCAATCCCGACCAGGACCACGCCGAGAAGATCGAGGCCGTCGTCTCGCACCTCTACGACGAGTACCCCGACGAACACCCCTACGGCGACCTCAAGATCGCCCGGTCGGGCGAGGGCCCGCCCGTCCCGTGGGTGCTCGGGTCGAGCCCGTCGAGCGCCGAACTCGCCGGCGAACTCGGGCTGCGCTACTGCTTCGCGGCGTTCATCCGCCCGCAGTTCGCCGTCCCCGCGTTCGAGACCTACCGCGAGGCCTTCGAGCGGTCCGACCTGGGCGGGGGCGTCGACGAACCCGAGGGCATGGTCGCCGTCAACGCCGTCTGTGCCGACACCGACGAGGCGGCCGCGCGCCAGCGAGCGGTCGCGGAGGCCACCTACAAGCGGATGCAGCGCGGCGTGGTGGGAACCAGGCCGGGCGTCGATGAGGCGATCGACGAACTCGGAGGCGTCCCCGAGCCGACCCCGGCGACGCTCGACGACGACGAGTGGCCCCGGGCGATCTCGGGCAGTCCCGAGACGCTGTCGGGACTGCTCGACCAGCTGGCCGACCGCGTCGGCGTCGACGAGGTGATGCTCCAGCAGGTGACCGGCGAGCACGAGGCGACGCTGCGCTCGCACGAACTGCTGGCCGAGGCCGTCGGGCTCGACCCGCGGTGAGGGCCCCTCTCACCGGTAATCCGTGCCGAAGCCGTCGCAACCGCTGCCTAACAAAGGCAGTCCAGTCCGTCCGTCGCCGCATGCTCGCACAGACCCTCCTCTTCGCCGGGGTGGCGCTGGCCGGGGGACTGCTCGTCCACTGCTACGGGACGTACGTCCGGGTCGGCCTGTTGGAGTACGCCGATTCCCGCCGCGCGCCGATCCGCCGGCGCATCGACCGCAACACCGGCGAACAGACGTCGCCGCACCGCCCGCCCGGCGAGCACCACTCGCTAACGCACTGCAACTACTGCGGGGCCGCCAACCGCAACGGGTTCACCCTCTGTCGGAACTGCCTGACGCCGCTGGAGGTAGCGTCGGCACCCCTGCGGTGACCGTCGAGCGTCAGTAGTCGATTTCCGTCCAGATCCCCGCGCCGAGCCCCGCCAGCCCGACGACGGCGAGTGCGAGGCCGGCCAGCCACGGCCAGGACGGCACCGCGGCCAGCCGCAGCGCCCACAGCCCGGCGACGAGGGCGAGCCCGCCAGCGACGAGCAACTGGACGAACCGCTCCATGTCCGTCGTTCGTCGCCGGCGCCGGGTCACCCTGTCGATCCGGAACGGGCACCCGGCGCCGCCCCGCTCACCGAACCCGTCGCCGGCCGCCGCGTCGCTCGGCCTCTAACTCCGCCCGGGAGATGGGTGAGACGTAGGTGTTGACGCGTTCGCGGTTCCACCACGCGCCGGTCTCGGCGCGCTCCTCGGGGGTCGTGTACTCGTAGCGGTAGCGCAGCACGCGCACCTGCTCGGGCGGCCCCTCGGGGAACGGATCCGACCGCAGCAGCGAGCGCGCGCCCCCGTCACCCTCGAGTAGCTGTTCCAGGAGGGCGAACAGCCACCGCTGGCGCGGGCCGGGGCGGGGTCGCATGGCGGCGAACCACAGCTGCCAGTCCAGCCGGAGGTGATACGGCGCCCACTGGGGCGGGCGCTCGTCGGTGTCGACCGGCTGGCCGTAGAACTCGTAGGCCCGCCAGTCGTCCGCGTCGGGATCGTCGGCGCGGGTGCCCTCGATCACGAGCTGGAAGCGGTCGGTCGTGATCGACCCGAAGGCGCCGTAGGTGTTCACCAGCGACAGCGGGTCGAAGTTGGTGTTCATCACCTGCGTGTCCGAGAGCATGTTCCGGACTGGGCGAACGCTCAGCGCGAGCACGAGCAGCGCGACGCCGACCGAGGCGACCTGCAGATACAGAGGGGTAGCCGTCGTCGCCGGGGCGCTGATGGGCACGACGGCCGTGAGGACGCCGTCGCCGAAGGCAGCGACGGCCTGGACGATCGTCAGCGCGTTGAGCCACGCGAAGTTGCCGGTGAGCACGAGCCAGCCCTGGAAGCCGATCGTGGCCGCGGCGCCGACCGAACCGGACGGCTGGGGGGCGAAGTACAGGAACGGGACGGCCAGTTCGACGACGTGGTTGCCCAGGACCTCGAGGCGGTGAAAGCGGTCGGGGAGGTGGTGGGCCCACCAGCTCAGCGGGTTCGGCATCGGCTGGGTCTCGTAGTGAGCGTCCATGCAGGTGAGCTCGCCCCAGCAGTCGTCCCCGCGGAGCTTGATCAGGCCCGCACCGAACATGTTGCGAAAGAGCAGCCACTTCAGCAGCCAGATCACGAGCACTGGCGGCGCCGACGGGCCGGCACCCAGGAAGATCGCAAGAAAGCCCGTCTCCAGCAGCATGGACTCCCAGCCGTAGCCGTAGAAGACCCGGCCCGCGTTGACGAACGACTGGTACAGCGCCCACAGGGCGGCCCACAGGAGCATCGAGGCGGGGACGGCCCAGCGGGCTGGCAGCCAGTACGGGCCAGCGACCAGCGCCAGCACCGAGAGGCCGACGCCCGCCCACGCCGTCAGGCCGATCACGCGGTCGTCCGGGGCGAAGAAAAAGAGGCTCGGGCGCTCGCGGACGTCGGCGGCGTCGACGTACTCGTCGATCGGGAGCAGGCCGTCCTCGCCGGCCAGCGGACGGAACTGTCGGGCGGCGACCAGGAACGCCGCGAGATAGATCACGGCGAGCCCACGCTGGAAGAGGATCCTGACCAGCCAGTAGCCGTCGGCTCCCGGCGGCGTCATGTGGTCCCGTCACCGGCGGGCGGACAAAGAAGTGACGTCGGCCGGTAGCCCATCGCGGGCTGCGAACCCGTGCCTAATTTATTAGGATGTGTACTTTCCCGTCACAAGTCCATGAACGTACATAGCAGCAGCGCGGCGGTCGGCGTCGTAACGAGCGCACGGCGCCGCCCTCCAGCCCGCTCGTCGACGTGCCGGTACGTCCCGTCTGGGGCCACCCGCGATACCCAACACCCAGGCGAGCAGTCCCGACCCACACATGTATACGCCTCTCTCAACGCCCGCTCTCCCGTCACTCGAACAGCTCCCCCTCCTGAGGTGCAATGGCGACCGTCGCTGAGTTCACCCTGGCGCCGGCGGCGTTCCCGCTGGGCACGGTCTTTACGGACCTCCCGGAGGCGACCGTCACCTTCGAGCGGCTCGTCCCGACGGCCGAGGACGCCGTCTCGTACTTCTGGGTGCACGACGCGGCAGCCGAGCGGATCGGCGAGCACTTCGGGGATCCGTCGGGCGTCCGTACGCTGGAGGTCGTCGACACCGGTGGCACGGACCATCTGCTCCGGTGTGAGTGGAGCGATCCGGACGACGGGCTGTTCGACGCCCTCGCCGACCCCGCAGTGGCGCTGGAGTCGGCCGTGGGAACCGCCGACGGGTGGCGCTTCGTCCTCAGGAGCGGGGCCCGGGACGCGATCAGGAACTTCCAGCAGTTCTGTGCTGCCAACGACATCCCGGTCTCGCTCGAGGAAGTCCGCGACGTCGACCCGGCGCAGAGCCGGGGCCCCCTCACCGAAAAACAGTGCGAAGGACTGCAGCTGGCGCTCGAACAGGGCTACTACGACTCGCCGCGCCGGGCGTCGCTCGAAGATGTCGCCACCGAGCTCGGGATCACCCAACAGGCGCTGTCGTCGCGGCTGCGCCGCGGCACGCGCCGGCTGATCCAGCACACACTGAAGGCCGACCGGACCTGAGTGGCGCCGGCTTTTGTATTATCAGCGCGAACGATTAGGGGCGGTGGCTCCCTTTGTTCGGATTAGGTAATGGTTGGAGATGACAATACCGTCCCGGAGACGGGACGTAGCCAGTCGTCGCGTGGGGTACCGCCCGACGGGAGCGACGCGCCTGTCGCGGGATCCGAACTCACGTCGTTCGAACCCTTATCGGAGGCCGGGGGCTATCAGGCGACGTTCGACCCGGTCAGCACCGATCCGAGTCTCGCGGCCGTCGACGCCGTCTCGCGCGCCACGGAGCGGGACCCGCTCGACCTCCCGCCGGTCGGACGAGCACTCGACGCCGCTGCCCTGGACGCACTCGTCACCAGCGCCGACGCGCCGGAACAGTCAGTCGCCGTCACGTTCTCCGTCGCCGATCGCCGTGTCGAACTCCGCGCGGAGGGATCGATCGTCGTTCGACCGGCCGAGTGACCGCAGCCGTCGGCAGGACTCTCGCGGACGTCGGCGGAGATGACGCTCACCTGATCAGTGCGAGTGGAACCGCCTGCCTCCGTGAGAATCTTCTCACGCTTTCTCGTCGGGTCGCGAGTGACCGAGCGCGACGCAGAGTGCCTGGACGTGGACGACGTCGCAACGTCCGTCTGCCCTGACCCGTCTGACCGCTCGCTCAGGCCGTCGTCGATTCCACTCGCGTCCGTTGATACACGACGAGTGCGAGCGCGACGACGAACAGGGGCGGAATCCAGTAGGCGTCCGAGACCGGCAGCGGAGACGCGTAGTGATGGCTGGAGAGCGGGTAGGTCCACATGATGCCGTCGGTTCCCTCGACGGTGTCGAACCCCAACTCCGCGAGGTAGCCGACGGCGAACGCCGCGACACGCCGACGCTGGACCCCGCCTGCCAGCAGCGCTCCGGCGACGACGAGCATGAACAGCGGCGTGTGGACGAGCCCGCGGTGGACGAGCGGCGGCTGGAACCACAGCCCCAGCGGGAGGTCGAGGTTCGGGACGAGCCCGCCCAGCGCTCCCCACGTCGGAGGCCACGGGGTGAGGTACTGGACGAGCAGGTAGCCGACGAGCGCGTGGAGGACGACGTCGAGTCCGACCAGGAGCTCGTGGGCGGCGGTCCCGAACGCCGGGGACGATGCGACCACGGGCGTGAGTCGGCGGCCACCGGCTCAAGCGTTGTGGCCGGGCGCTCGGCCGCTTCGCTACCGCTTGTGCCCCTCAGCCGCTGGCTGGTCGCGAAACCGCCCCCACAGCACCAGCGTGCTCGTGACGACGACGAGCAGCTGCAGGCCCGAGTTCACCACCGGGAACACCCGTTCGACAGCCCTCGGATCGGCCCCGCGGGTCGGGTCGACGCCAGTGTAGTAGAACGCCGTTTGCGTCGTGCCGACGACGGTATCGCCGCCGTGGAACTCGACGAACGTCTGGACGATCCCGCGAGTCGACGAGAGCAGGAGGTGGCCGTCCAGCGCGTAGAAGCGGTCGACGACGGGATAGAAGACGTTCACGCCGTTGGTCAGCAGGTCCGGTGCGATCCCGGCGAGGGCCACGCTGGCGACGGCGACCGCCACGACGCGGGCTCCCTCGTCGCCGAACGCCCGGTGAAGGAGCGACCGCTCGCGGCGCAGGTCGACGGCCGCGAGCGCGGCGAGCACGGCCACGGCGACCAGCGAGTGCAAGAGCGCGCGGTGGACGCCTTCGACCCACAGCGCGAGCACGGCGTCGAGGTCGGGGATCGCTGCCGCCGCGAGAACGATGGCGACGCTGCGCCGCGAGAACGCCGGCCCGAGGAGGCCGACCGCGAGAAACCCCGCGAAGGCGAGATGGACCAGCTCTGAGGGCATAGCCGACACCACTCGGAGCGGGCTCATAGCTCCTGTTGCCGACACGTCTGCCGGAACGCGGTGGCCCGGGACGGGCGCGTCAGCCGTCGTCGGTCGCGCTGTCCCCGTCACCGCCGGCGTCCGCGGCCTGGGCGCGGGCGTCAGCGACGGCGGACTCGGCGTCTTCGACCGGCGCCGCGTGTACCGTCGCGCCGTCGGCGGGCGCGAACTGCATGACCGTCCCGGCGGCGCCGGCGTAGACGGCCCGGTCCGGGCCGATCTCGGTGGCGGCGTAGTAGCTGTTGTGCTGCACCAGCGGGTCGAGGTCGTAGCGGAACGCGACCTCGCCCGTGTCCCACTCAAGGGCCGTCAGGTTCCAGACGCCATCGCGCTGGCCGACGTCGTACACCAGGCCGGTCTCGGCGCTCATGCAGGGGATCCCGTTCGGGAGGCTCACGTCCGGGTTCGCCCACGTGGACGTGAGCTCGCGGGCCTCGGGATCCCACTCGAAGCGCTGGACGCCCGCGGGCGAGACCGTCGGCGCGTTGTCGAGAAAGCGCGTGAACCGCGCCGCGCCGGCCGGCACCGACGAGAGGTATGCCGGCTGTTGATTGTCGACGACGGCGGCGCCGTAGCCGTGGACGAGGACCGACTGCTCGGAGGTGGTCTGCCCGCCGCTGCGGCCGAACGTGACGGGCGCCTCGCCGGCGACGCGGCGGTCCCGTCCCGCCGGGGGCTCCCAGCCGTCGGGGATCTCGTCGCGCCAGAACGTCAGCAGGTGCATCGTCGACCGGCCGTCGGTGATGACGACGAACCGGTCCTCGTCACCGACGCCCATGAGACTGGGCGTCGACCCCGAGCCGGCGCCGAGCCGCCCGGCCTGCGTCCCGTCGCCGGTCGGGTACGCGGCGGCCCAGGCCTTCGAGTCGGGATCGAGAGTCAGCTCCTCGCCGGTCCACTGGACGCGGTAGAGGCGCTCGCTCGAAAGGAGGTAGATGCCGCCGTCCTCGTCGGCCGCGATGGAGTTCGAGACGCTGTCGGTCCCGTCGGCGGCGAGCGCGGGCGCGTCGGGGCCGTTCAGCGAGAGGTAGCGCGCCGAGTCGGGCGAGAGGTCGCGGCCGATCACGCCGACGGTGCCCAGACTGGTGCAAAACGCCAGGTGCCCGTCGTAGGTCATCGTCATCCCCATGAAGGTCTCCTGGTCCGGCTCGTCGAGCACCTCGTCGGGGACGCGGTAGCGACCGACGTGCTCGATCGACGACTCGCGGTCGCCGGACACGCTGTCGGCGTAGGCGTCGATGCCGACGCCCCGTTCCTTCCTGATCGACGTGAAGAACGTGCCGTCGCGGTCGAGGACGGTGTAGGCGCCGCTTGGCGTGGCGCCGACGTCTCGGCTGTGGTGGTTCGCCCACGACGTCGGCTCCTCCAGGGGGACCGTGTACGTGTCGATCGTGGTGAGGTCGTCGGGGTCGAGCTTGAAGACGGTCGTCTCGGCGAACCCGACGCCGGTCCCCCAGATCGCCCGCCCGCCGTCTTCGTACGGCTCGGTGAACGCGAGCGTGATCGGGATGTTGAACCGCGGCGCGAACAGGTTGTGGTCGTGGTCGATCTCGTCGTCCGCGGTCAGCGCGGGATACGGCGAGGACGCCTGGGCGTACGGATTCCGGTGGCTCGCCGCCCAGTAGTCGGACGCGAGGAACTCGTTCGCCGGTGGATCTGCCCCCGCGGTCGGCTGGCGGGCGGGCGTCGTCGGGGGCGGGCCGCCGTGGCCGTTCCCGCGGCCGTGGGCCGTCTGCGTTGCCGCGACGCCGCCGGCCGCGGCGCTCGGGACGAGCGCTGCCAGCGCGCCGCCGGCGAGCGATCGCAGGGCGGTCCGTCGATCGAATCGGTGCGTGTACTGGGGGTCTGTGTCTCGGGCCATCTGTTGCGTCTCTCGGACGCGCGTCGGCGCCCAGCGCAGCCGGTTGACGCACGCACTCCGATCGACTCCCCGCAGGCTCCCGGCGACGCGTGGCCGCTGGCGCCGCTGCGTTCGGGACTCGCTCGCGCGTCCGGCGTCAGACCCCCACGACCACGACTCGGTTCCGACGAACGACGTCTGCGGATGTCTACCACGACGATTGGTCATTTCGCCGGATATACGGGGTCGTTAAAATGCGATCTCCGTCGTGGGCCCCCGGCTCGCTCAGTCGTCGGTCTCGAACTCGTCGAGGACGCCGTGGAACGCGGTGGCGAGCTCCTCGAAGCGGTCGCGGGACGTCGAGTCGGTCGTCACGAACGCCTCGGGGTCGACGCCGTGGCCGTCTCAGTCCTGCGTGGCCGTCCGGGTCGGGCCGTCGGCGGCCGGCGCGGGCGGCTCGTGGGTGCCGAAGTCGGGGTGGGTCTCTTCCATCCAGAGATAGACGACCGTGCCGGAGACGAACATCAGGCCGGCGATCAGGTAGAACGCCGCCGCGGCGTCGGCGACCTGCATCGCGAGGCCGATGGCGATCGCGCCGACGCCGTACCCCGTATCGCGCCACATGCGGTAGACGCCCATACCGGTCGCGCGCCACGTCGGGTGGGCGGCGTCGCCCGGGACGGTCATCAGATTCGGGTACAAAAGCGCCATGCCGAGACCGGAGACGCCGGCGAGCGCGACCCACGAGAGGTAGCCCTCGACGAGCACCATCCCGAGGACGCCCGCGCCGGCGAGGAACATCCCGGCGACGACGGGCGGGCGGCGCCCGATGCGGTCGGCGAGCCCGCCGGTCGCGATCTGCAGGAAGTACATCGCGCTGTGGACGCCGACGACGAACCCGACCGCCGCGATGTCCAGGCCCTGGGCCGTGAGATACAGCGGGACGCCCAGCCAGAACAGCGTGTCGACGAACTTCTCGACGTGGCCCGCCTGCGCCGCGGCGAACAGCGTCCGATCGCCGTAGGTCGCCCGCTTCAGCACCTCCCGGAAGGGGAGGTTGGCGTCGTGGTGGTCGTCGTCGCCCTCGCGTTCGGCGTACTGGACGGTCTCTGTGATCAGCACGAGCGCGATCAGGAACGCCACGACGACGACGCCGGCCAGGAAGTAAAACGGCTCGGGCCGCAGGCTCGTCCGCGCGGCGATGAGGCCCGTGAGCCAGGCGCCGGCGGCGACGCCGGTGTAGCCGAACGCCTCGTCGATGCCGACGGCCAGCCCGCGCTGGTCGGGGCCCGCCAGATCGATCTTGGCGTTGATCGCCATGCTCCAGGTCAGCGCCTGGTTGACGCCCAGCAGGACGTTGCCGACGGTGATCCACCCCCAGCTCGGCGCGAAGATCAGGATGGCCGGCAGCGGGAGCGCGGTCGCCCACCCGAGCACCAGCACCGGCTTGCGGCCGTACTCGCCGCCCCACTTGCCGGCGTAGAGGTTCAACAGTCCCTTGACGAACCCGAAGGAGACGACGAACGAGCCGACGACCAGCAGCGACTGGACGCCGAAGACGTCCCGGCCGAGCACCGGGACGACCGCGCGTTCGGAGCCGATGGTCAGCCCGGTCGCGAACACCAGCAGGACGTGCAGCGAGAACTGGCCGAGGTGTTCGCGGATGCCCTGTCTGAACTCGGTCGCCGTCATCACTGGCCGTCTCTATGGATACGACCTGAATATAGGCACTGCCGGACATGGCCGGCACCGTTAATTCAGTGGCGTCCCAACGGATCGGTATGAGTCTGTACGAGGCCTCCTTCCGGGTCAAACACGAGTGCCCGTACCGGGAGATCTCCGAGCGGTATCCGGACCTGACGATTCGCGAGTGGTACCTCAGTGACTGCCAGGTGATCGAACTCACGTCGCCGAACGCGCCGACCGACGAGCTGCTGGCCGAGATCGAGGACCTCGGGACGGTGCTGCACGAGTCGGTCGACGAGTCCGGCCTCCACGTCGTCACCCAGTCCTGTCTCTGCTCGCTGGAGGACTCCATCATCGAGCGCTTCGAGCGATACAACTGCCTGTACCAGCCGCCGACGGTCCACCGCCAGGGCTGGGAGCACTACACCGTGATCGCGTTCGACGAACGCGACGTCCGCGCGCTGTTGGCTGACCTGGAGGCCGATCGCGACGTCGACGTGCGCTCGAAGACGGCGCTGAGCGAGCAGCGGATCGCCCACAGCATGCTCGCGCCGGTCGACCAGCTGTTCGCGGACGTGACCGACCGCCAGCTGGCGGCGCTGCGGCTGGCCTTAGAGTGCGGCTACTACGAACAGCCGCGCCAGACGTCGCTGCGCGAGCTGGCCGCCCTGACCGACGTCGCGCGCTCGACGTACGAGGAGCACCTCCGGAAGGCCGAGAACAAGCTGCTGACGAACGCCGGGCAGTTCCTGCGACTGGTCACGGCGACGTCGACCGGCGATCCCCTCGGCGTCGAACGGGGTCGAGGAACGGAGCAGGCGGCCGACTGAGCCGGTGTGAGTCGGTTCGGGCCGGGCCCCGGGCGATCAGTTCGACGCCGTCGACTCCCGGGCCGTCGCGTTCCGGTCGAGCGCGGCGAACCGGGGCGAGTGTGCCGTCGTCGAGACGTTGGCGATCCGATCGCCGTCGAGCGTGATCGTCAGCGACTCGGCGCTCGTCGGGATTGCGACCGACGCGTCGATCAGCGTCCGCGGCTGGCACTGCTCGGTGACGTCCTTTCCGCTGTCGCTCGGCGTGGTCGTGAGCGCGAGCCGCCAGTGGCCGGCGCGCGTCTCGGTCAGGTTGCTCCGGAGGCGCACCGCGGCCGCGTCGTGGGCATAGCTGTAGTTCGACAGATAGACGGCCTTGTACTCGCCGCCCTCGGGGACGTAGCCGGTCCAGGCCGGCGGGTCGTCGGGCCGTTCGCAGCCGGTCGCGGTCGACGTCCCGTGGGAGGGGACGGTCGTGCCGGTGACCGGCGGCATCGCGACGTACGTGCCCACGGCGCCGATCAGGACGCCGGCGAGGAGGGCTGGAACGATCGACCAGAGGCGGGAGGCCATGACGGGGAGACGACAGCTCTCCTGATAGCCTGTTCGATCGTTCTCACCGCGTGGCAGCGGCCGAGTGCAGCCGCTGGTCGGCCGATTCCCGGTCTCGCGTCACCGATCCAGCACTGCGTCACCGGCGTCGATGGCCGCGTCGAACGCGGACGTCCCTTGCACTGCCGGGAGCGGCCGCGGGGGGTCGGGCTCGGCCGCGTGGTCGGCCAGTTGGCGATACCACCACTGCGTATCGTGCCACTCACCCTGCTTGTAGCCGACCGCCGGAACGGTCCCGACGGGCTCGAATCCCGCCCGCTCGTGGAGGCGGACGCTTTCGGGATTGGGCAGCGTCACGACCGCGACCGCGTTCCGATAGCCCTGCATTTCGAGGACCGCCAGCAGCGACTCGTACAGTGCCGTGCCGATCCCGGCACCGTGGGCCGCCTCGGCGACGTACACCGACAGTTCGACCGTCCAGTCGTACGCCTGCCGCGAGCGGAACGGGCCCGCCGCCGCGTACCCCAGGACGTCGCCCGACTCGGTCTCGCAGACCAGCCACGGGTACTGCTCGAGCGTCGTCTCGATGCGGTCGGCCAGTTCGGCTGTCGACGGCGGATCGACGGCGAAGGTGATCGCCGTCGACTCGACGTAGGGCGCGTAGATCTCTCGGACGGCCGCGGCGTCGGCCGGCGTGGCGAGGCGAACCTGCCGGTGCATGAGGGGTCGTGGCCGGGCATCGTCGTAGTCCTGGCGCTCTCGCCTCCATCTCTATCGTGCCGGCCCGACGCACCTCGGACGCGCCCGGGCCGCGGAATAGCAACAATCCGCGACCCGACCGCAGTCTCGTCGACGCACTCAGGGTGGGGGGCACGCCGATCGCGAGCGGACCGACGGCCCCGGCCGACGGGGGTGCCCCCTCCAGTCGTAACGAATGCCCGCTGGTGGCAACCGGCCTCGACTGCTGACGCACGACCGGATCGGTCAGTCGGCGGTTCAGCTCGCGCGTCCAGTTCGCGAGTCGGGCGATCCCGCCCCACCGAAAGGAGCACTGTTGTTATTATCTTCGTGAAATTTTGAAACTCCTGGACGGAAAACGCTATGAGCACGGGATCCCTCCAAATTTCATGGACGAGGAGCCTCGCGTCGGCGCGGGCGACGAGACGGTGCCACCAGCGGACGCTCGAGACGGTGAGGCCCTCGAAGACGAACTGACGCAGGAACTCGCCGTCCTCCACCGGGTCTTCCGACACGACTTCCGGAACCGACTCAACGTGATCCTGGGCCAGGCGGAAGTGGCCAAGACGCAGACGACCGACGACGCGCTCGTTGAGTATCTCGACGCGATTCTCGCGGAGGTGCGCGCGCTCACCCAGACGGTCGACCAGATCAGTTTGATTCAGACGCTTGCGTCCTCGGGCGCGCCACCCGACGTCGTGGACATCGGGGCCACGCTCCGGGACCTCGTCGCGGAGTACGACGACCAGAGCGCGGCCGCCTTCGAGACGAGCATTCCTGATTCAGTCTGGGTCTGGATGAATCCCTCCTCCGAGGCAGCCTTTCGCGAGCTCATCGAGAACGCCGTCGTCCACAACGACGCCGCTACCCCCCGCGTCACCGTTCGAGTGACTGAGGGGGACACGACGGAGGTCCGCATCGCGGACAACGGGCCGGGCATGCCGCCGGGAACGAAAGCCAGTCTGGAAGCGACGACCGTCGACTCGACCGACCATCTCACGTCGCTCGGCCTCTGGACCGCCTACTGGATCATCACGCGATCCGGGGGGACCGTCTCTATCGACGACAACCAGCCACGCGGCTGCGTCGTCACCGTCTCACTGCGGTCGGCGACGCCGCCCGAGCCGTGACCGCCGCAGGCGCTCACGGGCCGCTGGCGTCACGTACGTCTCGGCGACGTGCCCGGCGCCGTCGACGCCGTCGGGGTACCGAAACCGCCGTGCCGTCCTACCGTCCCTCGAATTCGGGCTCGCGGTCCTCGATGCGAGCGGTGAACCCTTCGGTGTAGTCGTCGGTGTCGGTGAGCGGTTCTGCGAGCGCCTGTTCGTACTCCAGGGACTCCTCGAGGGGCATCTGCAGCGTGGCGTTGAGCACCTTCCGGGCGCGCTGCATGCCCAGCGGCGCGTTCTCCGTGAGTTTGTCGGCCCACGCCCGGGCGCGGTCGTCGACTGCCTCCGCCTCGCAGACCTCGTTGACGAGCCCGATCTGTTTGGCCTCCTCGGGGTCGATGTACTCCCCGGAGAGGACGAGCTCTTTGGCCTTCCCCAGCCCGACCAGCCGGGCGAGGCGCGTCGGCGCGCCGCCGCTGGGGAACAGGCCGAGTTTCACCTCGATGACGCCGTAGGTGGCCTCATCTGAAATGATCCGGAAGTCCGCGGGCAGCGACAGCTCGAACGCGCCCGCCGGCGCCGCGCGTTTGAGGCCGGCCACGACCGGAACCCGCGCGTCGGCGATGGCCTCGGTGACGTCGTGGAGGCCGACCTCGAGCTCGCCGCCCTCCTCGGCGCGGCCGGCCATCATCTCCAGGTCCATCCCGGCGGAGAACACCGGTCCCTCGCCGAGGAGCGCGATCGCGCGGACGTCCTCCTCGTCGTCGACCGTCTCGAACGCCGTCCGGAGGTCGCCCAGGACGTCCTGGTTCATGGCGTTGCGTTTTTCCGGGCGGTTCAGGACGATATCTGCGCGGTACCCGTCGATGTCCAGCTTGACGTGGCCAGTGCCGACTTCTCGCATATACTCGGGACGGGCCGCGCCGGCCTTAATAGTACGCTCGTGACCGGTCTGCCCTCCCCGCATTGCCCCGCTTCCTGATCGTCGCCAGGCGAAGGCGTGGACGTCGTCTGCAACGAATTCTGGCACTGGACTGCGGGATGGCGGGCTCGAACGCTGTTCTGGTCGGCGAACCCACTCGGCGAGACGCCCGAGCGTTTGCAGGGGCGACGGCCACGCACGAGTTCGGTCACTCCCACTCACCCTCGGGGGGCAATCCGCACCAGCAGCACCATGCTTATTACTAAACAGAATTAATATATAGGTGGAAATGCTTGGTGGGAATATCCACGTCGAATACGCGAGCATTCCGTACGGCGCGTTCGCCTCGTTTTTCGATGCGGCAGCGGTGCCCGCCTCGGCGGTCGCTCGGGATTACGGAAAATTCGAGGCGAAAGCCTCGTCCTTCAGGGCGGGGATGAAGCCGACCAACAGTATTCAACCGCCGACGAGGGCATAGACGGGGTTCCAACGCAATCTCCAAGCCGTCCGACCGTGATAGTATGCATAGATGGTAAAGAGTACCCGTCACGCGAAATACGAACTCTACTACCACATAGTGTTCGTGCCGAAATATCGGCGTTCGCACCTGACGGGGAAGACGAAGGAACGTCTCGAAACCATCTTCGCGGAAATCTGTGAGGACAAAGACCTCGAACTGGCCGAGTCCGAGGTCATGCCCGACCACGTACACCTGTTCATCGGGAGTCCACCGAAGAACGCCCCGTCACTCATCGTCAACTGGGTCAAGGGCATCTCCGCGCGGAAGTACAATCAGCGGTACGATGACCGCGTGAAGTGGACTCGTTCGTACTACGTCGGAACAGCGGGAAGCGCCTCGAAGGGTGCTGTCGAACAGTACATCGCTGAACAGGAAGGTGGCGACGAATGAAGCGCGTCAACACCTTCGAGGTGGTTCCACAGACCGAGAACGACAAAGAGTGCCTCC
>JBDGSW010000139.1:0-48902 GCA_042217345.1 Haloarculaceae archaeon | reverse complement strand
GAACTGTCTTGCCAGTGCCTGAACTGCTCAACCTAATTCTCGGACAGGCTCTACGACGGTAACGATAAGAAGATCCTCCAGACGGCGACGGTCTCCAAAGAGGGAAAGACCGTCTCGACGACGTTCACCGCCAAAAAGAACATGGCGCGGTATCTCTGTACGATCCACCCGAGTACGATGCACGGCCAGATCAAGCTCGGTGGGGGTGGTAGCACTGCGGCCGCCCCGGCTCGGGCACCGGGCGGTGGCGGCGGTGGCGGCGCCAACCAGCAGGGGCTGCAGATCCCCGACCTGGCGACGCTGGTCGCGATGCTGTGGGTGGCGTCGGTCGCGGTGGTCGCCGGGCTGGCGCTGACGATCCTGCGGTACTTCGGCGACGTGGACGAGCCCGCCGAGTGAATGCCGGCGGGCCGGGCGAGCGACTCCGGTCAGGCGACGCGACGATCGGTTCGGACCAGCGGCGATCAGGTGCCGCCCTGGGGGAGTTCGGCGTCGCCCTCGTCGGGGGCGATCTCCTTGACGCGGCCGGTCGCGCCCGACTGCAGGGTCACTTTGATTCCCTGCGGGTGGGTGTTCTCCTCGGTGATGACCGTCTGGATGTCGCCGATCAGCGGCTCGCCGGCGTTGTTTTCCTGCTCCTGGACGATCTCGACGGTCATGCCCTCCATCAGGCTCTCGCGGGTCGGGAGGTCGTCGGCCATAGTCGCGGTAGGGCGGACGGATGGAAAAGCGGCGGGCCCGCAGGTGAAAGCCCGTCCGCGGGGCGCGGGCGGACCCGACGGCCGGCCGACCCGGCAGCGCTCACTCGGAGGCGAGTTCGTCGGTCTCGAAGAGGGAGGCAAACTCGTTGGGCAGCTGTTCGCGGGCCTCCTGGAGGGCGTTGTGTCCCCCGTTCTCCGCGATAGCGGCCATGGTGGCGCGGGCGTGGACCATCGCCGCGTCGCTGTCGACGTCGCCGCCCTCGCGCTGGGCGATCTGGCGGACGAACTCCGCGAGGACCAGCTCCTCGGGGTCCTCGTTGCTGGCGGCCTGGACGGCGTCGCCGAGCTCGCCGGGCAGTACCGCGGCCAGATCGTCGGCCTCGCCGGCAGAGACGTGGCGGCCGAGGGTCCGTAGCGTCTCGACGGCGGCGCGTTCGGCGTCGGCGCGGTTGTCCAGGCGGGCCTTCGTCGCGACGGCCTCGATGACGGTTGCTCGGTCCATGGTCACTCGCTGGGGCTGACGCTCGCTTCCTGGTCGGCCACGGCGAACAGCTCCGCCCAGCCCTCGCCGTCCGGCAGCTGGGCGCGGAGGTCATCGAGCTCGCCGCCGGAGACGGCCTCGCCGACGACGTCGAGGACGACCTGGGCGTGGAAGACGGCGTCGGCGCGGTCGTCGGGGTCGTAGCCCCCGCGGGAGACGAGCCGGTCGACGAACCGCTCGAAATCGAAGTTCTCGGCGGGGCTGACGGCCGTTACGAGCCGGTCGATCTCGGCGGGCAGCTGGGCGGCCAGGTCGGTCGCCTCGCCGGGCTGGATGCGTTCGCCGAGCGTGTCGAGCGTGATTCGGGTCACCTGCAGGGCGTGCCCGGTCGACTCGAGCTGTGCGCGGTCCTGGACGCGGCCCAGGAAGTCGTCGAAATCCATGGACGACGGTTGGGCGCTGGGCCCGAAAGGCCCGTTGCCTGCCGTCGCAGGGCGCCGGTGTTTGCAACAGACGGCAGGGCCTTCATGCCCGTCGCGCCCCTCGGTGACGGTAGCATGGACATCTCCGACGCCGTCCGGACCGAGTACCTCGCCTTCGACGAGTCGACGCGGGTGGCCAAGCTGCTGGGCGCCTTCGAGGACGCCGGCGCTCGCGTCGTCGTCGTCACCGCCGACGACGGGTTCGAGGGCGTCGTCACCCAGCGCCAGCTGCTGGGGTCCCACCACGACCCCGACGAGCGCATCGGCACCGTCATGCGCGACGACCCGCCGCGGGTCAGCCGCACCGAGGACGTCCGCGAGACCGCGCGGCTGATGGTCGAGAGCCAGCTGAAGCTGCTGCCCGTCTTCGAGGGCGAGAACTTCTACGGCGTGATCACCGCCCGCGACCTGGCCGAGGCGGTCCGCCCGAACCTCGACGCGCTGGACGTCTCGGACGTCTACACCCAGGACCTGATCAGCGTCGACCCCGACACGGAGCTGGGCCAGATCATCCACACCGTCCGCGAGCAGGGCATCTCCCGCGTGCCGGTGATCGAGGAGGCCGACACCGGCAGCGCCATCGACCGGACGGCCGTCGGCATGGTCAGCATCTACGACCTGGTGGGGTTCATCCTCCGGCAGGTCGACCAGGAGGAGGGCGGCGACCCCGGCGGGTTCGACGGCCACGGCGGCGCCGGCTCCGAGAGCAAGTTCCGCACCCACGGCGGGTGGGGCGACCGCGCCGGCGTGCGCGCTCGGCTGCTGTCGCTGCCGGCCAGCGACGTGATGAACTCGCCGGTGGCCGACGTCGCCCCGGAGACCCCGCTTGGCGACGCCACCGAGGAGATGCTCGAGAAGAACTACTCCTCGCTGGTCGTCACCAACGAGGGCGACCAGCCCGTCGGGATCGTCACCCTCACGGACGTATTGCGCTCGCTGACCTGGACGGGCGAGGAAGAGCACCTGCGCGTCCAGATCTTCGGGATGGACAAGCTGACGGGCATGTCCCGGACCGAGGTCGCCGAACTGATCGAGGAGGTCGACGAGAAGTACGCCGAGATGGACGTCATCGAGGCCTACGTCGTCCTCCACGAGCACGACGAGCGCACGCGCGGCATGCCGTTGATCCGCGCGACGATCCGGCTGTTCACGAACAAGGGTCGGTTCGCCGGGACCGGCGAGGAGTACGGCGCCGGCGCGGCCATCCGCGAGGCCCGCGACAACCTCGAACGCAACGTCCTCGACGACAAGGAGTACGCCGACGACCGCCGGCGCTTCCAGGAGGAACGCGAGGAAGTCGAGGAACTCGTCGGCTGGTGGCTCCAGGGCTGAGGGGCACGGCCGCGCGTCGAGCCGGGGCGCTCTCAGACGCCCCAGGGATACATCTCGGGCGGGAGGTGTCCCGCGGGCTGGCTGTGCAGCGGGTGCAGCGCCTCGGTCTCGTCGAAGAAGCAGAACGCGTCGTACCGGTCGGGCAGTACGGTGGGGACGTAGTTCCCCCACTCGCGCTCGGGGTGATAGACGACGCCGATGGCGCGGTTGCCCCGGGCGTCAGCCAGCGCCGTCTCGGCCACGTCCTCGGCGTAGACGAGCGAATCGCCCGTCGTCCCCCGGCTGAATACGTTCTCGTAGCTCCCCCGGCGCGCCGTCGGCACGGCCATCTCCTCCATGGTCGCACCCCACTGCCGGCCGGCGATCACCGACCCGCGGTTCGTCCCGAGACCGACGAGCGCGACGTCGTCGGCGCCGAAGTCCTCCCGGAGTAACTGGCCGACGGTGGCCTCGCCGCGGTCGACCATGTCGGTCGCGCGGGCGTCGCCGACGTGGGTGTTGTGCGCCCAGACGACGCCCTTCCCGCCGTCGTGGTGGTCGCACAGCCGCCGGAGGGTCTCGGTCATGTGGCCGTCGCGGACGTTCCAGGAGTCGGCGCCGCCGCGGACCAGCGTCCGGTAGTACTGCTCGGCGTTTTTCGCCACGAGGGCGTTCTGCTCGGCGTCGAAGTGGGCGTCGCTGTGGTGGTGGTCGTCGTGGTCGCGGTCGCGCTGGCGGTCCCGCAGGACCTGGACCACCGCGTCCTCGCAGCCCTCTGGCACCAGCCGCGTCTCCCGGGCGTAGGTCTGGCCGTCCTCGCCGTAGGGCTCGAAGCACTGGTAGGCTCTGCGGGCCTGCTCGGCCGCGTCGGGGTCGACGTCCTCGAGGTAGTCGATCACCGCGGCCATGGACTCGAAGAGGCTGTAGACGTCCATGCCGTAGAAGCCGAACTGCTCGTCCTCGTCGCGCCCCTCGTTGCAGTCGGCGAGCCAGTCGACGAACTCCAGGACCTCCCAGTTTGCCCACAGCCAGGTCGGCCAGCGGTCGAACGCCGACAGGACCGACTGGGCGTCGTCGTAGCCGCCGACGCCCTTGACGAAGCGGTTGAGCTCGTGGCAGTCCGTCCAGTCGCCCTCGACGGCGACGAACGAGAAGTCGTACTCGGCCAGCAGCCGCTTCGTCAGCCGTGCGCGGAGCCGGTAGAACTCCGAGGTGCCGTGGCTCGCCTCGCCGATGCAGACGAACTGCCGGTCGGCGAAGCGCTCGGCCAGCCGCGCCAACGTGGCCCCAGAGAGCGGTCGTGCGTGCTCGGCGACCGCGTCGACGGCCGCCTCGACCCGCTCTGTGTTGGGCTCCCCCCGACGAAGAGACGGTGTCATCGTCCCCACTCCGGCCGGTCCGCTGGTAGCCCTACTGCCAGCAGGTGCGGGGGATGGTTGCGAGACGACCGCGGGGTGTTCGCGGGCCGAAAACCCGCCGCTCGCAGGCGGTTCGACCCGGATTCCGGTCACCCGAACTCGCCCAGGCCGGTCTGCTCGGTGTCGTCGGGTTCGACGACCGACGGCGAGCCGTTGCCGGGGTCGTTCACCCGCGTCGAGACGGGATACGCGTCGAGGTCCGCGCCCGGGTACGGGCGACAGTACGCGCGGCGCTCGTCGGGGCCGGCCGCGAGCCACTCGGCCTCGGCGCCGCGCGGGAGGACGACGGGCATCCGGTCGTGGACGTGCGCGACGGCGTCGCTCGGCTCGGTCGTCAGGATCGTCACCGTCGCGCCCGCCGCGTCCGCCGCGCTCGGCTCCCACAGCCCCGCCATCGCGAAGGCCACGTCGTCCTCCCGGTAGATCCGATACGGCTGGGTCGGCCCCCGGCCGGCGTCGCGCCACTCGTAGTAGCCCGAGGACAGCACCAGGCAGGGCCGCTCGGCCCACGCGTCGCGGAACGCTGGCTTCTCGGCGGCGGTCTCGGCGCGGGCGTTGATGAATCCCTCGCGGTCGCCGTCGGCCCACGACGGGACGAGGCCCCAGCGGAACCGCTGGATGGCGTCGCGCTCGTCGGCCGTCAGCACTTCCAGCGGCTCCGTCGGCGCGACGTTGTACCGCGGGCGGTAGCGCTCGGGGACGCTGGCGTCGAAGCGCTCGCGCAGGGCCGACGGGGGCGCGAACAGCGAGGTGCGACCGCACATGCGGGGGGCTACGGACCGCCGACAGGTGTGTCTACCGGACCCAACCTATTTGCCCGTCTCCGCGGTAGCGACAGGGGGCATGTTGCTGGAAGGGACGGTCGTCGTCGACGCCGAGACGGTCCTGCCGGAGGGGGCGGTCGTCGTCGCGGGCGACCGCATCGCCGCCGTCGGGCCCGCCGCCGACCTGCGCGAGCGCTACCCCGACTGCGAGCGCCGCGCGTTCGACATCGTGGCGCCCGGACTGGTCGGCGCGCACGTCCACTCGGTGCAATCGCTCGGGCGGGGGATCGCCGACGACGAGGCGCTGTTGCCGTGGCTATTCGAGTACGTCCTCCCGATGGAGGGCGCCCTCGACGCCGAGGCGACGGAACTGGCGGCCACGCTTGGCTACCTGGAGTGCATCGAGTCGGGGACGACGACCGTGCTCGACCACCCGACGGTCCACCACACCGATCGGGTGTTCGCGGCCGCCGCGGAGACGGGCATCCGCGCGCGCACCGGGAAGGTGCTGATGGACCGGGACTCGCCGGCCGCGCTCGAGGAGGACGCCGCCGACGCCCTGGCCGACAGCGAGCGGCTGATCGAGCGCTTCCACGGCGCCGAGGGCGGACGGCTGCGCTACGCGGTGACGCCGCGGTTCGCCGTGACCTGCAGCGAGGCCTGCCTGCGGGGGGCGCGCGAGCTGGCCGACGCCCACGACGGGGTGCGGATCCACACCCACGCCAGCGAGAACGGCTCGGAGATCCGCGAGATCGAGACGCGGACGGGCATGCGCAACGTCGAGTGGCTCCACGAGGTCGGCCTGACCGGCCCGGACGTCCTGTTGGCCCACTGCGTGTGGACCGACGAGCGCGAGCGCCAGCTGCTGGCCGAGACCGGGACCTACGTCTGTCACTGCCCGTCCTCGAACATGAAGCTCGCCTCCGGGGTCGCGCCGGTCGTCGACTACCTCGACCGCGGCGTCCCGGTGGCGCTGGGCAACGACGGCCCGCCCTGCAACAACACGCTCGACCCCTTTACGGAGATGCGCCAGGCCAGCCTGCTGCAGAAGGTCGAGGAACTCGACGCGACGGCCGCGCCCGCCCCGACCGTCTTCGAGATGGCGACGCGCACGGGCGCGCTCGCGGCCGGCTTCCCCGAAGTTGGCGAGCTGCGGGAGGGCCGGAAGGCCGACGTGATCGGGCTGCAGACGGACCTGGCGCGGGCGACGCCGATCCACGACGTCCGCTCGCACCTCGTGTTCTCCGCGCACGGCGACGACGTCGCGTTCGCGATGATCGACGGCGAGGTCCGCTACGACGACGGCGTACACGTCGGGATCGACGCGGCGGCGGTCCGCGAGCGCGCCCGCGAGGTGGCGGCGAGTCTGCCGGTGCCAGACGCGGACTGAGCGGGAACCGATCGACCGACGGGACGGCGACGCGGGCCGCGGCCGACCGAGTGGTTTGGTTATAGAGTGCCTACACGCACGAACAGCCGGTAGGTTGATACGGGTGCCGGGGGGACCGTCCGAGCATGCAGGCTGTCGTGTTGGCCGCGGGCGAGGGGACGAGGATGCGACCGCTGACCGAGTCGACGCCGAAGCCGATGCTGCCGGTCGCCGACCGGCCGCTGGTGGCACACACCGCCGACGCCGCCGTCGAGGCCGGCGTCGACGAGCTGGTGTTCGTCGTCGGTTACGAGCAGGCCGTCGTGCGCGAGCACTTCGGCGACGCCTACCGCGGCGTGCCGGTCTCCTACGCCGTCCAGGACGAGCAGCTGGGCACCGCCCACGCCGTCCGGGCGGCCCGCGAGCACCTCGACGGGGAGTTCGCCGTCCTCAACGGCGACGACCTCTACGACCCGGCCGGTCTCGCCGACCTGTTCTCCGGCGGGCCCGCCGTCGGCACGTACGAGGTCGACGATCCGACGCCGTACGGCGTCTTCGACGTCGAGGACGGGACGGTGACGGGCATCGTCGAGAAGCCCGCGGATCCGCCGTCGAACCGGATCAACGTCGGCGCGTACGTCTTCCCCGGCGAAGCCCGCGAGTGGCTCGACGTCCCGCTCTCCGAGCGCGGCGAGCACGAGCTCACTGACGTCCTCGAGCGGGTCGTCGACGAGTTCGCCGTCCGTACCGTCGACATCGACCGCTGGATGGGCGTCGGTCGGCCCTGGGAGCTGCTGGAAGCCAACGAGTGGAAGCTCGGCGACCTCGAGCCCGTCGTCGACGGCGACGTGAAGGGCGACGCCGACCTGCGAGGCCCCGTCGTCGTCGAGGCGGGCGCGACGATCGAGCCCGGCGTGGTGATCGAGGGCCCGGCACTCGTCCGCAGCGGCGCCGACGTCGGCCCGAACGCCTACGTCCGGGGGGCGACGCTGATCGGCGAGGACGTCCACGTCGGCCACGGCGTCGAGCTCAAAAACAGCGTGCTCATGGCGGGGACGAACGTCCCCCACCTCTCGTACGTCGGCGACAGTGTGCTCGGACGCGACGTCAACCTCGGCGCGGGGACGCAGGTGGCGAACCTCCGCCACGACGACCGGCCGGTCGAGATCACGGTCAAGGGCGAACGCGTCTCGACCGGCCGCCGGAAGTTCGGCGTCGTCGCCGGCGACGGCGCCAAGACGGGGATCAACACCAGCCTGAACGCCGGCGTGGTGCTCTCGGCGGGCGCGACGACCACGCCGGGCGAGTCGGTGACCCGCGACCGGTAGTCCAGTCGGGCGAGCCGGCGTCGCTCGCCGGTGACTCAGCCGAGCGAGCCGGTCGCCAGGGCGTACGCCAGGCCGGTCGCGCCGACGGCGACCAGCCAGACGAGCAGTCGCTTCCCGACCGCGGTCAGTTGTGAGACCATACCGGGGCGTTCGCGCGATCGTGACTTTGAACTCCCGGTTTCGCCCCGCCGGTTCCACCGCGCCAGGTAGGGGATCGCGTTGCAGGTCCTATTTGGGGGATGCCCACCTGTGTCAGGCCAGGCATGCTCGACCGACCCGACCTCAGCGGTCAGACGGCGTTCATTACTGGTACCACGCGTGGTATCGGTAAACAACTCGCGTTCGCGCTCGCCGACGCGAGCTGTAACATCGTCTCGACCGGCAAGACCGTCGACGATTCGGACTCGGATCTGGAGGGGACGATCCACAAGACCGCCGAGGCCTGCGAGGCCAAAGGCGTCGACAGCCTCGCCATCCAGCTGGACGTCCGCTCGGAGGACGCCGTCGAGGCGGCCGCCCAGGAGGCCATCGACCGCTTCGGCGAGGTCAACATCGTCATCAACAACGCGAGCGCGATCCAGATGGCCAACGTCGAGGCGCTGCCGGCCAAGCGCTACGACCTGCTGAACGAGGTCAACGTCCGCGGGACGTACCTGGTCTCGCGCGCGTTCATCGACCACCTGAAGGGCGTCGAGGAGGATGCCTGGCTGCTGACGAACGCGCCGCCGGTACGGATCGACCGCTCGCCGGGGAAGGCAGCCTACGCCTGGTCGAAGATGGGGATGTCGTTCATCACGCTGTCGCTGGCGCGCGAGCTGGCGGGCGACGACGTCGGCTGTAACTCCTTCTGGCCCGTGACGGCGATCGACACCCGCGCGACGCGGTACTTCGGCATGGGCACCGAGGACGACTGGCGCACCCCCGAGATCGTCTCGGACACCGTCCTGGAGATCCTCACGCGCGATCCCAGCGAGTTCACGGGCGAGGCCGTCTACGACGAGGAGCTCCTGCGCGAGGCGGGCGTCGAGGACTTCTCGCGGTACAACTGCACCGAGGGCGATCCGGCACCGATGTCAGCCCAGCTGTTCGATCCCGACTACGAGCGGTCGGCCTGACCGGGCGGGCCACGGGCGGTTGCCACCCCGGCCCATCGGCTGCGATATGTGGGATTAAGTAGGTCGCTTTCCCAGGTACACCCAATGGTTGACCCGACATCGGATCACGGGGAGGACGTATCGGAGGCGGACGCCCCCACCTGTGAGACCTGCGGCGAGCCGATCGTGCAGTCGCCCGACCACCGCGTCATCACCTGGATCGAGGACGACCAGGTCCAGTCCGCGCACTTCTGTGACGAGCAGTGTCGAATGAACTGGGACGGTCAGTAGCCGTCCGATCGGGGGGCTGCGGTCGCGGCGAGGCGTTCTGCGCTCGCGGACGGCGAGCCGCGGCACCGTCGCGCGGGTTGGCCGCCACTGCGCGCGCGCCGGACGTTCACTCGAACTCGCCGTCGGGGACGTCCGCCTCGGGCTGGCTGGCCATCTCCAGGCGGTGGTGGGGCAGGAAAAAGGCCAGGTCCGTCGTCGTGACGATGCCGACGGGGCGGCCGTCCTCGGTGACGGGCAGCTTCTTGACGCCGTTGTTGCCCATCCGCTCGCCGGCGGTCTCGACGGACTCGTGGGGGCGGATGGTGACGACGGGTTCGGACATGACCTCGGCGACGGTCGTCGTCTCGGGGTCCTCGCCCTCGCCGACGGCCGCGACGACGTCGAACTCGGTGACGATCCCCCGGATGGGGTCCTCGCCGATGATCAGCGAGCCGATGCCCTCGGTGGCGAACCGGCGGGCGATCTCCGCGACGGTCGCGTCCGTCTCGACCGTCTCGACGGGCGCGCTCATGACCTCGCGCACTGGGGTTTCCGCTGGCATGGTCTACGGATCGGTCGGCGCCCGCACGCTTAAGTGTAATCCCGGCTGAACGATTCCGCTCGTGCGCGCCGATCGAACGAGCGTATAAACGGCGAGGCTGATATGTTCGCCCTCGTTCCCCGCTGCTGAGAATCCCCTCATCTGGTTAACACCTTCGAGGGGGTAGGTGCACCTGTGAGGTAATCCAGATGTTCCCAACTTCGCGGCGGCGGATGCTTCAGGCGCTCGGTATCGGCGGCGCGGCGTCCCTGGCGGGCTGCAGTGCCCAGGACGCCCCGCACGCGGCGACCGCGACGCCGGCGACGACGACCGCTGCGACGGCGAAGGCAACTGACGTCGATCGGGTCGCGGCCGACCCCACCGACATCCCGGACCCGGTCGACTGGTCGCGGCCGAAACACCACGACGTGACCCTCGAGGTCAAGGAGGTCACCGCGGAGATCGAACCCGGCGTCACGTTCGACTTCATGACCTTCGACGGGCAGGTGCCCGGCCCGATGATCCGGGTGCGCCGGGGCGACACCGTGTCGTTCACGCTGAAGAACCTGCCCGAGAACGTCCGCTCGCACAACGTCGACATGCACGCTATCTACGGGACAGGCGGCGGCAACGTCGCGACCACCGCGGCCCCCGGCGAGCAGGCCAGCGAGCGCTTCAAAGCGGAGTACCCGGGCGCGTTCATCTACCACTGCGCCATCCCGAACCTGGACATGCACATCTCGGCGGGCATGTTCGGGATCATCCTCGTCGAGCCCGAGGAGGGCCTGCCGGAGGTCGATCGGGAGTTCTACCTCGGCCAGCACGAGGTCTACACCGACAAGGGCGCCGGCGAGAAGGGCCACCACAACTTCGACATGCAGGGCATGCTCGACGAGAACCCGACGTACGTCCTGTTCAACGGGGAGAAGTACCCGTTCACGCCCGACCGCTACGGGCCGATGAAAGCCAGAGAGGGCGAGACCGTCCGGGTGTTCATGGTCACCGGCGGCCCGAACCTCACCTCGAGTTTCCACCCGATCGGGAACGTCTTCACCACGGCCTACCCGCAGGGCGCGCTCGCTTCGACGCCCATGAAGTACGTCCAGACCCAGTCCGTCCCGCCGGGCAGCACCTTCGTCGGCGAGATGGACCTGCCCGTGACCGAGCGGATCAAACTGGTCGATCACTCGCTGACTCGCGTCGCCCGCAAGGGGCTGCTCGCCGAGATCGACGTCGAGGGCAAAAAGCGCCCCGACGTGTTCGATCCCTCGCCCGGTACGCCCGCGAGCGCAGACGAAGCGGGCCCGATGTACTGACGACGGACACACCACTTTTCGCCGCTCGATCGCTGTGTGCCTGGTCGGTTACACGCAGAACATGAACGGGTAGATCAGCGCGACCCGGTCGCCGTCCGCGAGTTCGGTGTCGAGGCCGTCGAGGTTCTCGTTGAACCGGCCGTTGACGCAGACGCGGGCGTAGGCGCGGGTCTGTTCGCCCTCGGGGTTCTTCCGCCAGGACCCGGGCAACTCCTCGTCGAGGGGCGCCCAGCCCCGCGTCGTCGCCTCGGCCTCCGTCTCCGCGATCAGCATGTCAGCCACGTCGTAGTCGCCGAAGAACGCCTGCAGGAACTCGCGGAGGGTGTCGCCGTCGAAGGAATACTCCATGCGCGGCCGGCCGACCGCGTCGCGCACGCGACCGGTGCAGGTGACGGTCACGGTGGTTTCGCTGGCCGACTCGTTCCGCTCGGCCGTGGTGCTCTCCATGGGTCTGCGTAGGCCGCCACGGGCCAAAGCGCTGGCCCGAACGTGTTCGGCGGGGGCGATAACCCGACGGCGCGCGGACGTTCACGCAGGATGACAGCCACCCACGACGCGGTCGAGCCGGTCACGGAGACGGTCCACGAGAACTCCTGGTCGGCCAACCTGGAGCAGCCCCATCACGCCGCCGACCGGGAGCTCGTGGTCGAACAGGCGATCGACGCCGTCGAGCACACGGCACCGGGCTACCACGTCAACCTCGTCACCCACGGCGACCACGGCCACCCCGAGAGGTACCTCTACGACGCGCTGGAGGATCGCTTCGGCGACGCCGTCGCCTACGCGTACGTCGAGCAGTGCGGCTGCGGCGGCCACGTCACTCGCGTCCACGTGGAGTGAGCCCCGAGTCTCCCGAGTCATGAACACGACACTCGACACGAGCGAGCGGCCGATGGTATTGATCTGGGAGGTCACGCAGGCCTGCGACCTGGCCTGCGAGCACTGCCGCGCCGACGCGCAGGCCCAGCGCCACCCCGACGAACTCTCGACCGCCGAGGGCAAGGCCCTCCTGGAGTCGGTACGGGAGTTCGCGGACAACCAGCTGGTCGTCCTCTCGGGCGGGGACCCCTGCAAGCGCCCGGACCTCACCGAACTGGTCGAGTACGGCGCCGACCTCGGCCTGCAGATGTCGCTGACGCCCTCGGGGACCAGCTCGCTGACGGGCGACGTCATCGACGAACTCGCCGACGCGGGGCTGCGCCGGTTCGCGGTCAGCGTCGACGGCGGCGACGCCGCGGCCCACGACGCCTTCCGCGGGGAGGACGGGAGCTTCGAGGCGACCGTCAGCGCGGCCAGCCACGCCCGCGACGCCGGCCTGCCGCTGCAGATCAACACGACCGTCTGCGCCCAGACGGTCGGGCAGCTGCCGGCGATCCGCGACCTTGTCCGCGAGCTGGGCGCCGTCCTCTGGAGCGTGTTCTTCCTGGTGCCGGTCGGTCGCGGGCAGCTGCTCGACCCGATCCCGCCCGAGCGCGCCGAGGCGGTCATGGCGTGGCTGGCAGAGACCGTCGAGGACGAGCCCTTCGGAGTGAAGACGACGGAGGCGCCGCACTTCCGGCGCGTGAAGCTGCAGCGCCGCGGCGAGGACGCCGACGGCGGCCTGCGCCGGCGCGGCGGCATCGTCGCCGGCGACGGCTTCGCGTTCGTCAGCCACGTCGGCGAGATCTTCCCGTCCGGCTTCCTGCCCCGGCCCGCCGGCAACGTCCGCGAGGACGACCTCGTCGACGTCTATCGAAACGCGCCGCTGTTCGAGCGGCTGCGCGACCGCGACCAGCTCACGGGCAAGTGCGGCGCCTGCGAGTTCCGCCACGTCTGCGGCGGCAGCCGCTCGCGGGCGTTCGCACACACGGGCGACCCGCTGGCGAGCGACCCCCTCTGCCCGTACCAGCCCGCGGGCTACGAATACGAGGAACCGAACCCGGCGACGGGCGACTGACGAGCCCGGTTTTCAGCCCTCGAACAGCGGCCCGACGAGCTTGGCCTGGGCGGCCGCGAGGTGTTCGGCGAACGTCGACTGGGAGATGCCGAGCTCGGCGGCGACCTCGCTGGCGTTGGCGTCCTTGGGGTACTCGAAGTACCCGAGGTCGTAGGCGGTCTCGAGCACCTCGCGCTGGCGCTCGGTCAGGGGGGTGCCGTCCAGGCCCGCCCCGTCGGTGACGAGGTCGCCCGAGCGGCGCAGGCGGCGGACGTGTACGCCGTCGTGGCCCGCCCGCAGGGCGGCGACGACCTCCCGTAGCGTCTCCATCGAGGCGACGTAGAAGGTGAGGTGGAGGTCGCCGTCGCGGGCGCGGACGTCCTCGACCGGGCAGCCGAAGCGCTGGACGGTCGCGCTGACGCACTCGCACTCGCGCTCGCAGCGGTAGCGATAGCGCGTGCCCGACGGTCCCTCGTAGACGGTGGTCGCGTCGGCGTCGGCCGGCGGATCGCCGGCCGCGACGGTGAACTCGGTGATCGACGCACCGTCGCCGGCGGCGAACTGACTCACGTCCCTGACGACCGCGTCGCCCCCCGCCGAGGTGGCCGCGATCGGACACTCGCAGGGGCGGGTCACCACCAGTTCCACCTGGATCCCGTCGGACCCCGCGGCGTCTGTTGCGACCGAACTCATGGTTGGACGTAGGCACTCGAGGGTATAGTCGGCTGTCTCCGTTCCTGGGAAGTAGGAACGCCCCCGGCGCCGGCCCGGCCTCGGGGACGCCGGCGGCTCGGGCTCACCGCGGGTCTGCCAGGATGTCGTCGTCCAGCTCGGCGACGAACTCCTTGACGATGGTCTCCTCCGCGCGGTGCAGCGTCTCGCTGACGGTCGATTTGGCCATCCCCAGGTGGTCCGCGAGGTCGGTCAGCGAGGACTGGCGCGGCGTGTCGTAGTAGCCCTGTCTGACCGCTGCGACGACCAGGTCGCGCTGGCGGTCGGTCAGCAGCTGCTCGGTGGCGTCGACCGACCGCCGAACGTAGTCGACGTCGAAGGACATCCCGAACTGCTCGAGCTGCGTGCCGAACGTCGACAGCCGGTCCTGGGAGGCGGTCACCTCGACGGTGGCGCGCCCGTCGCGGATCTCGACCGGCGGTTCCAGCGGCACGCCGGACTCGCGAACCGAAAACAGCAAGAGCGGCTCGTCGGTCTCGAACTGCACCAGAATGCGGTCGGCCGACCGCCCCAGGACCTCCAGCGACAGGATGGCGTCGTCGGCGTCCATGCGCTCGACGACCGCCGGCAGGTCCGGTCCCGTGAGCTCGACGAGCCCGACGCCGGTCTCCTCGGTCGGCAGCGCCGCCAGGACGCGGAACTGGACCTCCGGGAACTCCGTCGAGACGACGCTGATCCAGGCGACCTCCGGCAGCCGGACGCTCAGTTTGGCTCGTGGCATCTGTGGATACCAGCTGGTTGTGCCCCCACGCTCCAGAACCTGCCGACGAACATTTTCGGGAAAGCGTCCGAACGCGTTCGGGAAAAGGGTTGGGACCGATCGTCCCCTGGGTTCGACCATGCCAGCCCACGCCGACGACGCGGTGGCGGCGGCGGTCGACGCGACGGACGCGCCCGCGGACGCGCCGCGCGAACGCCTCGACGTCCGGGAACTCGGCCCGCCCCACCCGCTGAAGGACACGCTCGAACGCCTCCCCGAGCTCTCGGCCGAGACCGTCCTCGTCCAGGTCAACGACCGCGCCCCCCAGCACCTCTACCCGAAGCTCGGCGACCGGGGCTACGACTACGAGACCGTCGAGATCGACGACGCGGTCGTGACCGCAATCTGGACCGCCGAGTGACCGTTTCAGGGTGCAGTTCCGCTGGCGCGGCCGACGCGGACGGCGACGCTGAGGAGCCGGCCACCGACGCGGTCGCGGACGCCCGCGCCGCCATCGACGAGCGCGGCGACACCCTCCGCGACGAGCACGTCGAGCGTGCGCTCGACCGGCTCGACGCGACGGGCGAGCTGACTCCGGAGAAACGCCGGGCCGTCGAGGCGCTGGCCGAGCGGCTCACGGCCGCACTGCTCGCCCCCTCGCGCGACGGGCTCCGGGAGGCGGCGGCCGGCGACGACGAGGCCGTCGCCGTCGCGCTCGCGCTGTTCGGCGCCGCGGAGTGACTCACTCGACCCGCTCGGCGAGCACCAGCAGCGCCTCGCTGTCCGCGACGGCCCGCGGCGAGACTTCGCGCCGCCCGTCGAAGCGGATCACGTCGCCTGGATCGAGGTCGTAGGTCTCCTCGTCCAGCGTCAGCTCCAGGGCGCCCGACCGGAGGAACAGCACGATCTGCCTGTCGGGATGGGTGTGCGGGTCCACCCGCTCGCCGGCGTCGAGCGCGAGGCGGATCGTCCGCGGCTCCGCGTCGGGAAAGAGGTTCGCGTGCGGTGCGGTCGTGACGTCGTCCAGGGAGACGCGGTCGGGCACGGCGGCGTGTTCGCCCGCCCGCCGCTTCGGTCTTTCCCGAACTTGTTCGCCTCCCTCTCCGAACCGGTTCAGTCGGGGTCGAACGTCCCCTCGCGCAGCCCCCGTCGGACCGGCTCGTGCTCGGCGTCGGTGGGTGGCGGCGACGTGACGAGGACGGCTTCGAGGCGTCCCTCGCCCGCTTTGACGCCGCGGTCGGTGCCGGCGGGGACGGTGACGACCGAGCCCGGGCCCACCTCGCGGTCGACGCCGCCGTCGCGGACGATCCCGGTGCCCGACTGGACGAAGATCGTCACGTCGCTGTCGGGCGCGTGGACGGGGATGAACTGGCCGGGCTCGAAGTAGCCACAGACGGTCTTCGAGCGGTCGGTGCGGGCCACCGAGACGGCGCTGAAGCGCTCGTCGTCGTAGTCGCGTTCGGCGTCGACGGTCGTCGCTGGCATGCGTGTCCCTCGGCGGCCGGCGCGCCTGCCGGTTGTCCCGAACGTGTTCGAGGGGTGGACTTTTCGGTCGGGCCGCCAACGGTCGGGCATGGCGACGTCGAGCGCGTCGGTCTCGCGGTGGACCCGGTGGTTCGTGGCGGCCGGGGCGGTCTGGCTGGTCGGCTGGCAGGCGGCGGCGCTGTCGGGCCTGCCGCGCGAGGCCCGGATCGCGCTGGGGCTGCTCGGGTTCGTCTTCCACGTCCTGTTCGGGAAGGCCTACGCGCTCGTCCCCTCGTACTTCGACCGCGAGCTGGCGTTCTCGCTCGCGCCGCGGATCCACCTCCCGCTGGCGATCCTCGGCGTTCTCGGGCTCGCCGCCGCTCCCCTGGCGGGGGTACCACCCCTCGTCGGCGCTGCGGGCGCGCTCGCGTGGGTCGCCGGCGTCGCGGTCTTCCTCGCGACGATCCTCTGGACGGTCCGGGACAACCTCACGGGCGCCGACACGGGCACCGGCGAGCACAACGCCGCGCGCCGGGGCGTCGACCGCGCCGCCAACGCGCTCGTCCCGGTCGCGCTCGCGTATCTGGCCGTCGGCTCGTACGGCCTGCTGGCGCCCCGCGTCGGCCTCCCGGTCCTGCTCGACGGGTCCCTCGCCCGCGAGGCGCACCTGCTGGCCGCCGGCGCGGCCGCGGGCTTCGTGTTCGCCGTCGGCTTCCGGCTGCTCCCGCGGTTTCTCGTCGCCGAGCCGCCGACCTGGCTCGTCCGAGTCGTCCTCCCGGCCGGCGCCCTGGGCCCGGCGCTGATCGCCGTCGGGCTGCCCTCGGGTCCGCTGCTGGCGCTGGGCGGCGTGCTCGAGGCGACGGCCATCGTCGGCTTCGCGGCGGCGTACCTGGCGCTGTTCCGGCGCTCCGAGCGGCGCCGCGTCGGCTTCTACGGCGTCGGCCTCGGCGCGCTGGCGGGCGTCGCGGCGGCCGCGCTCGGCCTCTCGTTCGCGTTCGGGGGCCCGCGCGGCGCCGGCGTGATCGCGCACTTCCGGCTGATGCTCACGGGCTTTCTCGGGCTGACGATCGTCGGCGTCACCTACCAGTTCTACCCGCCGACCGTCGGGCAGTTCCCGGGTGCAGGCGACCCGCTCGCGTACGCCGTCCTCGGCGCCGTCGCCGGCGGGCTCGCCGTCGAAGTCGCGGGCCTGCTCGTCCGTGTCCAGGCGGCCGTCCCCGCGGGCCGGGCCCTGGTGCTGGCGGGTGCGCTCGGGTACGCGTACTTGCTGGTCGGCCTGTTCGTCCAGCGCTGGCGCGGGTGAGCGCGATCAGCGCTCGGCGGCGTCGAGGATCTCGTAGCCGACGTTGCCCTCCCGGAGGGCGTCGGTGTGGGCGGAGACGCGCGACCCGACGGCGACCAGCAGCACGTCGAGCCCGCGGGTGGCGGCCTCGCGGACGGCCCGCTCGGTCCCGAAGCGCAGGTCCGGGTCCAGGTCGGCGGCCCGCACCGCTGCGAGCGCTTCAGTCCCGGCGACCGCTAGCAGGTCGTGGCCGCCCGCGCGGTCGGCGATCGCGTCGGGCTCGACCGCGCGGCTGCCGCCGTCGTCGACCCGCGGCAGCGACACCACGGTCACGTCGCCCAGCTCGTAGTCGACGACGCCCTCGAAGTCGGTCACGCCGACGTCGCGGCCGGCGGCCGCGCTCGTGACGGCGACGGCGGTCGCGGTGCCGTCTCCGCCCGGCGTCGCCCGGAGCGTCCCGTCGCGCATCGACAGCGAGACGGGCTGGCCCTCGGTGATCTCGGCGGTGGCGATCGCGGTCTCGACGTCGACGCCGCCGATGACGTCGGCCGAGACGTGCTCGACGAACGTCGCCAGCTCGTCCGTCCGGGAGATCAGCCAGTCGACGCCCTCCTTGGTCACCTCGTAGCGCCCGCGGCCGTGCTTGCGGACGAAGTCCTCCTCGACCAGCTCCTGGAGGTAGTCGCTGACGGCCTGGGAGGTCACGCCGATGGCGTCGGCGACCTCCTGCTGGCTCACCGCCGGCTGGCGCTCGGCGATCTCGACGAGGATCTGGTAGCGCGTGGCGTCGCGCTTGCTCCGCAGGACGCCGCGATCCCCCCGCTCGCCCGCCTCTTCGGTCATTGTCGTCGCTGGGGACCCGCAACTCAAGTATCTTTGCCCCGCGCCGGCGCACCGTCGGCGGTCGACCCCGCGCCATCCACCGGTTCTCGACGCCACGGGCGGCGCGGCGAGTGCAACTGGAGTTGCGGTCGGAACTCGGCTGTTCAGATCGTCGCGTCGGGCTCGTTGCGCTGGGCGACGCGCTCGGCCTCGGCGGCGTAGCGCTCGCGGGTCTCGGGGTCGCTCACGTCCCCGAGGTCGTCACGGTTGACGACCAGCGAGACGCTGGTCTCGCGGGCGTCGCCGGTGAAGCTCGTCAGCGCCCGCTCCTTGCGGTAGTCGTGCTCCCCGTCTGGCGTCGCGTACGTGAGGATGATAAGGTTCTGCTCGTCGTCGCTGTACGTACGCTCGACCAGCCACACGCGGACGCTTTCGTCGTCGGGCACGCCCGTAGTTCGGCCGTCGGCGCCAAATGCGTACTGCCGATCGCCTCCGAACACGTTCGGCCGCAGTCAGAGGGTCGGGCGGCGCCAACCACCGGCCATGAGCGTGGTTCCCGGAGAGATCGACACCGACCAGCAGCCGCCGATGACGATCCCGCTCCGGCACTTCGTCGTCGCCGCGGGCTTTCTCGTCGCCGGCGCGCTGCTGGGCGTCGGGATGGCCACCGACCTGGCCCCGGGGGTCGCGACCCTGGCGCACGTCCACCTCCTGCTCGCGGGCTGGGTCTGCATCACGATCATGGGCGCGATGACGCAGTTCGTGCCCGTCTGGTCGAACGCCGCCCTGCACTCCCGGCGGCTGGCCACCGCCCAGCTCTGGCTGGTGGTCGCCGGCCTGCTCGGGTTCGCGGCCAGCTTCCTCGCGGACGCCCTCGCGCTGCTCCCGGTGTTCGGCGCGGTGATGCTCGTCGGCTTCTGGACGTTCGTCTACAACGTCGGCCGGACGCTGTGGAGCGTCGACAGCTACGACGTCACCGAACGGCACTTCGCGCTCGCGCTGGGCTTTTTCCTCCTCGTGACGACGTTCGGCTTCCTGCTCGCGCTGGACTTCACCCACCCCGTCCTCGCCGGGCTGGGGATCAGCCACCAGCGGCTGCTGGCAGCCCACGCGACGCTGGCGGTCTTCGGCGCGGTGCTGACGACCGTCTTCGGCGCGCTCTACCAGCTCGGGACGATGTTCACCCAGACCGAGCTCCACGGGATCGACCACCATCTCCGCCGGGTCGAGGAGGTCGGCTACCCGCTGGGCGTGCTGGCGCTGGCGGGCGGCCGGCTCGTCGGCAACACCGCGCTCGCCCGCGACGGCGGCCTGTTGATCGTCGTGGCCGTGGTGGGGATCGCGGCGATCCTCGCCCGGAAGCTGATCGAGACCCGCGTCGAGTGGACGCCGATGCTCTCGCGATACGCCGTGGCGGCGCCGGCGCTGGGACTGTGGGCCGTCCTGACCGCCCCCGCGTGGCTCGCCGACCCCCTCGCGCCGGCGGCGCTGTTCGGCGCCCCGGGGGCGAGTCACCTCCTGTTGCTCGGCGGCGTCGGCTTCGTCGTGCTGGGGACGCTGTACCACGTCGTCCCGTTCATCGTCTGGGTGCACCGCTACAGCGACCGCCTTGGGTTCGAGGACGTCCCGATGATCGACGACCTCTACGACGGCCAGCTGGCGACCGTCGACTTCGCGCTGCTGACCGCCGGGACGGCGCTGCTCGTCGTCGGTGACCTGCTCTCGCTCCCGGTGAGCGTCACGGCGCTCGGGGGCGTGCTCGTCACCTTCGGCGCCGCGGCGTTCGCGGCGAACCTGCTGCTGGTGCTGCGCGATCACAGCCCGCAGTCCATTCCCGCGATCATGGTCTCGCGGCTCGCCGAGCGCGAGCGTGCCGACGGTAGCGAGGAGAAAGCCGCCTGAGTCGAGCGAGAAGCAGCGATCCGATCAGAAGGGCGCGTCCGGGCCGTAGCCGCGCGTCGTGCCGGTCGACCCGTCGGCACAGCCCGGGCCGCCCCCTGAGCCGGTCGCGTCGTCCAGCCCCTCGCGCAGGGAGTTGACGACGTGGACGTCGCCGGAGTCGAGGTACTTCTCCTGGAGTTCGGCCAGCGCCGCGTTGATCGCCTCGCTGCGCTGGTGCATCGGGTGGACGCGCACGGACACGAGGTCGAACTCGTGGCGGTCGGCCAGGCCGTTCCACGCGCGGAACGAGCCCTTCGTCAGCGTGTCGCTCTGCGGGCAGAACGGCGTCGTCGGCGTGAACTCCGCGCGGAGGACCGTCGGGTCGTCCGAATCGACGGCGTAGCGGTAGCCGGCGTCGGGGTGGCGCGTGTCGAGGTTGAGCCGCGCGAGGTTGTACCCGAAGGTCATGTCGTAGACGCCGCGTTCGCCGAACAGCTCCATCGTCAGCCGGTGGAAGGCGAGGTGGGGTCGTCCGCCCAACACGTCGTGGTCGGCCAGGAACGGACCGGGTTCGGGGACGTGCGCGGGGACGAATTCATCGTAGGCGTCGAAGAGGTCGTCGCCGCCGTCGTTGCCGCGGCCGAACGGCGTCGGGATCGGTGCCATGCGAGACGATAGGCGCCCCACCGCCACCTGGGTTGGCCCGAACGTATTCGCCAGCCGGCCGGCCCCGCGGGAGTCACTCCGGCGCGGGGATCAGTCCTCGGCCGAGTGTCTGGCGGGCGCGGCATCGCCCGCTCCGCCGGCCCCGACGCCGGGGACGGTCTCCTCGACCTGGGTGAACACGATCGCCGCGCCGACAGCGGAGAGGGCCGCCCCGACGACGAACGGCCCGGCGAATCCGAACGCCATGAGCGGCCCGGCGACCAGGGGCCCGACGCCCGCGCCGAGGCCGAACGCCGCGGTCAGGACCGACAGCTTCGTCCCGGAGTCGCCCGTGGTCGCGAGGTCGCCCGCGAGCGCGAGCGCGGGACCGAACGTCATCGCGGCGCCGGCGCCCTGGATCGTCCGCAGCAGCCCCATCGCCCACGTCGTCCAGACGAACCCCTGGGCGAACAGCACGGGCGTCACCAGCACCAGCCCGGCGACGATGAACGGCTTGCGGCCGTAGCGATCGGACAGTCGGCCGACGATCGGCTGGACGACCACGAACGCGAGGACGAACGCGGCGAACTCGCCGCCGAAGGCCGTCGGGCCCTGGCCGAGACGGTGGTTGATCTCGGGCTCGATCGTCGCGAACAGCGAGATGCCGACGGCGACGAACAGCGTCGCGAGCCCCAGCGCGAACACCGGGTCGAGCCCGCCCGAGCCGTCGAGTACCGACAGCGAGATGTCGCCGCCGGCGACTACCTGCGTCGTCTCGGGGTCGCGGACGAGTGCGCCAACCACGACCAGGCCGAGGACGGCTGCGACCGCGGCGACGTCGAAAGCGGCCGTGAATCCGGAGACGAGGTGGCCGGCGAGGTCGTAGGGCCCGCGCGCGACCACGAGCCCGGCGACCAGCGGCCCGGTGCCGAAGCCGATCAACCGGAGGGCGTTGAAGATCCCGAAGTTCGCGCCCCGGTCGTCGGTCGTCGAGTACTCGTCGATGAGCGCGACGCTCGCGGTGACGGTCACGCCGACGCCGAGGCCCTGGAGGACGCGGACGGCGAAAACGCCCAGATAGGAGGCCGTCGCGGCGAAGGCGGCGTTCGTCACCGCGAGGACGACCAGCCCGCCGAGGACGAACGCCCGCCGGCGCCCGCTGCGGTCGGAGGCGTAGCCCGCGAACGGCTGGACGACGCTGTCGAAGATGCCGAACGCCGCGAGGACGACCCCCGTGACGACCGTGGTCGACAGGCCGAGCGACCACCCCGAGACCTGTCCGCTCGCGACGTACAGCGGGAGGACGACGATGAGCAGCGCGTTCCCGAACGAGTCGGCCAGGCGGGCGAAGCCAAGCGCCACGACGCGGCGGTCGAGGCTCACGGCCGCGACCACCCGCGCGTTCGCCGCGACCACCCCGCCCACAGCTCCGTGGACATGCTCACCCCGACCTACCGAGTCGGGCGTTATGTGTCGTTCGTTCTGGGTGCGGCCAGTGCCTCACAGCTGCACGCCCAGACCGCCCGCCCTAAGCGAATCCAGTGCGAAGGACCACTGATGGGAGCGCACCGACCGCCGGGCCGGCCGCACGTCGTCGCGTCCGGGAGACCGCCCGCGGAGCGTGCGTGGCCCTGAGCCAGGGCCTCGCGGGGGCGGTCCTCGGGTTCGTCGCGCAGTACGGCCTGTTCGCGGTGTTCGTCTACATGCTGCTCGAGACCGCGCTGCTCTTGCACTTCGTACCGAGCGAGCTGGTCGTCCCGGTGGCCGCCGCCCAGCTGGTCACCGGGCCCGCGTCGTTCGCCGTGTTCGTCGCCGTCGCGGCCGCTGGCGGGACGCTCGGGGCCTTCCTCGCGTACGCCGCGTCCGCGACCTTCGGTCGGGAGGCGCTCGGTTGGTACGGCGGGTACCTCCGGATCACGCCGGCCGAGGTCGAGCGCGGCGACCGCTGGTTCCGCCGCTGGGGCGAGACCTCGGTGTTCTGGGGCCGGCTGCTGCCGTTCGTCCGCGCGTTCATCTCCGTGCCCGCGGGCCTGGCGGCGATGGACCGCCGACGGTTCCTCGCCTACACGGCCGCGGGGACGGTCCTGTACGTGGGGGCGCTCACCGCCGCCGTCTACACCGGGTTCCGTGCCGGCGGCCCCCTCCGGCCGCTCGTCCGCGGCCTCCGGGCCGTCCTCGCACTGGACGTCGCCTACGTCCGCGCGCACCCGCTGGTGGTCGGCACGCTCCTGGCGCTGGCGCTCGGCGTCGCGCTGTGGCTGTGGGCCCGCCGGGAGTGGATCCGCGCGCACCCGGCGGTCGCCAAGCGACGGATCCTCCGGGTCGGCCGCGCGGTCGGCGTCGCGGTCGGGCTGCTGTTCGTCAGCGCCGCGCTTGCGGTGCCCGACGCGGCGTACCGCCGGGTGATCGGCGTCTGGAACGATCCGCGTGTCTTCGTCGCGGCCGGCGCCTCGAAGCAGCTGGCGCTGGTCCTCACCGGCATCGCCGTCATCGCCGCGACGTTGCTGGCGACGCTCGTGCTCGCGCGGCTCCCGCTCGCGTCGCTGGCCCGGCGCCGCCCGTTTTGACGACGCCGGGACCGACGGAGACGGAGGCGACGGCGGGTTGCGATTACTTCTTCGGCAGGGTCGCGACGAACTCGCGGGGGCCGACGCGGTCGACGGCGTAGTTCTCGGCGTCGAAGTCGTCGACCTCGGCGGCCATCTGGTGGAACAGCGGGGTCGGCTCGTGGTCGTTGACCAGCGTCAGCACCTCGCCGCTGTCCAGGTCCTCGAAGGCCGCGAAGATCTTCGGGTGGCGTTCGGGTGGCGGAATCTCTCGCAGGTCGAGCTGGCGTTCGCTCATCTCGTCACCGACTCGCCCGCCCGACGCCGAGGGCGTTGTCCCGAACGCGTTCGCCGACCTACCACTCGCGGTCGGTCGCCGCGACGGCGAAGAGGTCGTCGTCGGAAAGCACCGCCTGCACGCGGCCGTGCCAGTCCGCGCGGAAGGCTGCCCGCTCGTCGTCGGTGGCGGTGCCGTCGATCAGCTTCGGGAGCGCACCCGTCGCCGGGCCGCCCTCGGGGACGGAACCCACGCGGTAGGTGACCTCGACGGCCTCGTCGGTGTCCGTGCGCCGGAACGCGAACGCCGGGTCGGCCCCGCCGAAGTCGCCGTAGGCGAGCAGGTCGCGCCGGCCGCCGTACCCGCCCGCGAGGCCGCCGAAGCCGTCCGCCCCGGCGGCGCCGGTGACGAACGAGACCAGGCGGGTCATCACGCCGTACGTGGCGTCGGTCTTCGGCCCGCCCGCGAGGACCGCGACGTCGCCCCGGACCGGAAGCTCGTCCGGGTAGAGCGCGTCGAGGCCGACCTGGGCGACCCGGTAGGCGCCCGCGGCCGTCGGGCAGGAATGGCCCGCGGCCGTCACGACGTCGCGGTAGTCGATCACGAGCGGGTCGCCGGGGTCGAGGACCGCCAGCGCCTCGGCCACCGGGTCGCGAATGCGGATCGGGTCGACGTCGTACTCGACCCGCCAGTCGGTCTCGGGCTGTGCGTCGGTCGCATCGTCGGGCTGGGTGCTGTCGGTGTGGGTGGTGTCGGTCATGGCTGGAATGGGTGGTGCGGTGTGGGTGGCGGGCAGTCGAGTGGGGAAAGCGGGGGCGGTCAGAAGCGGTGCAGGCGCATCCCGTTGAGGATCACCAGCAGGACGCTGCCCTCGTGGACGAGCATGCCGCCCGCGAGGTGGACGGCACTGGTGAGCACGCCGGCCAGCAGCAGGCCGACCGTCAGGACGGCGATACCGACGTTCTCGAGGACGTTCCGGCGGGTCGCCTCGCTCAGGCGGACGGCGTACGGGATCCGTGTGAGGTCGTCGGCCATCAGCGCCACGTCGGCGGTCTCGATGGCCGTGTCCGTCCCGGCCGCGCCCATGGCGATCCCGACGTCGGCGGTCGCCAGCCCGGGCGCGTCGTTGATGCCGTCGCCGACCATGGCGACGACCCGGCCCTCGTCCCGGTACGCCCGGATCGCGTCCTGCTTGTCCTCGGGGAGCAACTCGGCGCGGTACTCGTCGACGCCGACCCGCTCGGCGACCGCGCGGGCGGTGCGCTCGTTGTCGCCGGTGAGCATCACCGTCCGGACGCCCGCCTCCCGGAGTTCTGAGATCACGGCGGGCGCCGCCTCGCGGAGTTCGTCGCGGACGGCGATCGCGCCGACGACCGTCCCGTCGACGCTGACGTGGACCGCCGTCTCGCCCGCGGCTTCCCGCTCGCGGACGTACTCGGCGACCTCGTCCGAGACGTCGATCCCGCGCTCCTCGAGCAGCGCGCGGTTGCCGACGAGGATCTCGCTGCCGTCGTGGCGGGCGACGACGCCCTTGCCCGCGACGACCGCGAAGTCCTCGGGGTCGGGGATCGACCGCTCGCGGACGGCGACACCCCCGTCCGTGGCGAGGGCGCCGCCGTCGGGCTCGTCGCCGCGGGCCGCGTCGAGGATCGCGCTCGCGAGGTGGTGTTCACTGTCCTTCTCGGCGATCGCGGCCAGGCGCAGCACCTCGGCGTCGGGGACGCCGAAGCCGGTGACGTCGGCCACGGCGGGCTCGCCCCTCGTGAGCGTCCCGGTCTTGTCGACGGCGACGAGGTCGATCTTCCCGGCGGTCTCGAGGTGCTCGCCGCCCTTCATGAGCACGCCCTCGCGGGCGGCGTTGCCGATGGCGCTGACGACGCTGACCGGCGGGCCGATAACCAGGGCGCCGGGGCAGCCGATGACCAGGAGCGTCAGCGCCATCATCGCGTCGCGGGTGATCGCGTAGGCGGCGATCGCGAGCACGACGATCGCGGGCGTGTAGTAGCTCGCGAAGCGCTCGATGAGCGTCTGCGTGGGCGCTTTGGCCTCCTGGGCCTCCTCGACGCGGCGGATGATCCGCTGGAGCGTCGTGTCCGAGCCGGTCCCGGTCGCCCGGACCGCCAGCGCCCCCTCCTGGTTGATCGTCCCGGCGTATACCTCGTCGCCGGGCGACTTGGGGACGGGCGCGCTCTCGCCGGTGACCGGCGCCTGATTCACGGCGCTCACGGGTTCCCCGTTCGCTCGAGGGATCGCCGATCCCTCGCTGCTCTCGCCGTCGGTCACCACGCCGTCGACGGGGAGCTTCGCCCCGGGTTCGACGAACACGGTCTCGCCGGGCTCGACCTCGCGAGCGGGAACCTCCACGCGCTGTTCATCTCGCACGACGACGGCGGTATCGGGCGCCAGCTCCAGCAGCTCCTCGAGCGCGCCGCGGGTCTTGCGCATCGTCCGGCCCTCGAGGTAGCTGCCCAGCGAGAACAGGAAGACGACCGCGGCCGCCTCCCAGTACTCGCCGATGGCGATCGCGCCGACCGCCGCCAGCACGACCAGCGTGTTGATGCCGACCGTCCCGGTTCGGAGCGTGTAGTAGGCCTTCTTCGCGACGTCGTAGCCGCCGACGGCCGTCGCGAGTACGAGGATCGCCGCGCTCGCGAGCGCCAGCTCCGTCGCGGCGCCGAGGCTCCAGCCGACGGCGTACAGCGCGCCGCTGGTCGCGGTGACCAGCGCCTTGCGGTGCCTGTTTACGTAACGGTTGAGTGTCGTGGTGTCCACTGTCGAGTCCTCCGCTCACGCGGGCCGGGGAGTGTACCCCTGGTTCTCGATGGCGCGCTCGAAGTCGGTGCTGTCGGCGGCGGCCGGGTCGTAGGTCACTTCCACCCGGCCGGTCGTGTAGTGGACCTCGACCGCGTCGACGCCATCGGTCCGCCGGAGGGCCCGTTCGACGTTGCTCGCACACGTCGGGCAGTCGAAGTCCATCACGCGGAACTGGGCTGTTTCGGTCATCTGTCCTCACTCAGTCGTAGGGGCCCCCGTTCAAAAAGTATTGCTCAAATGATATGTTTGGGCGGTCGCGGCGACCGTCGGACCGGTCAAACGGGTCGTCTCGGGCTTTCCCGTCCTGCGGGGGTGCGGAGGGGCAGTACCTATACGGGGTTCGTCCGTAGCCGGGCATATGGCCGAGTTCGAGACGGACGTCGCGCTCGAGGACGTCGTCGTCCGGGACGCGCGGGTGTCAAGCGCCGTCGACGAGCCCCTGCGGGCGATGCTGCTGGACATGCTGGCCGACGAGGAGCTGACGATCGCCCAGTTGCACGCGGCGCTGGCCGACCGGGGGTACGAACGCACGGAGAACACCGTCCGCCACCACGTCAACGAACTGCGCGACGCGGGGCTGGTCGCGGTCGCGCGCCTCGAAGAGCGCCGCGGCGGGACGACGAAGTTCTACCGGGCGAACACGATCGTCCTCTCGTACGCGCTGCCGGACGACAGCGACGAGGCCGTCGCTGAACTCGTCGACGCCGTCCGGCCGGAGGTCGCCGCGGCCCTGGACACCCTGGAGGGCGAGTACGGCGACGTCATCGAGGAGATCACCGCGGGGATGGCGCCCTGCGAGCACTGCCGGACCCAGAAGTACGAGACCTTCCTGCTGCTGACGGTCCTGCGCCGGGCGCTGGTCGCGGAGACGCGCGACGGGTAGCCCCCGCGACCGACCGCCGGCAGGCGGTACGATCGGGCTAGGGGCGGTAAGGGCGGCCAAACCCCCGAAACGATCACCGCGGGCTATGTCCGTCGGCGGGGCGGTTCGAACCGGTCTATGGAACGCAGCTACGCGAGCGTCGCCGCCGTCGTCGCGGTCGTCGCCCTGGCCGTGACGGCGGTGGTCGGCGCCGCCGCGGTCGAGAGCGGCTCGACGGGGCCGGCCGTCGCGAACGCGGCGGCCGCGAACGGAACGTCGGACAACCAGTCGGGCGCGGCCGGCGACGGCGCGCGTGCGGCGACGGACGCCCAGACCATGGCCGGCGTCGGCGCGTGTAACTTCCGCCGCACCTACGATCGGACGATCGACTCGGTGGTCGCGATCCAGTCGTCGGCGGGCGTCGGCTCCGGGTTCGTCTATCGGGTGTCAAACGACACGAGCTACGTGGTCACGAACGCCCACGTCGTCGGGGACTCGGGCGTGGTCGGCGTCAACTTTGCGGGCGGCGAGTCGGTGACCGCCAGGGTGGTCGGCCGCGACGTCTACGCCGACCTGTCCGTCGTGCGGGTCAACGGGACGCCCGACGGCGTGTCGGCGCTGCCGATCGCCCGCGGCCCGGCCGAACACGGCGAGTACGTCGCGGCGCTGGGCAACCCGTTCGGGCTCGAACAGACGATCACGCACGGCATCGTCAGCGGGACGAATCGGACGCTGCCGACGCGGCTGGGCTTTCAGATCCCCAACGTCGTCCAGACGGACGCGCCGATCAGCCCCGGCAACAGCGGCGGGCCGCTGGTCACCTGCAACGGGACCGTCGTCGGCGTCGACACCGCTGGCATCGAGGCCCAGGGCGCCCAGAACATCGGCTTCGCCATCTCGGCGTCGACCGTCCGCGAGATCGTTCCGGCGCTGATCCGGTCGGGGAGCTACCGCCACGGCTTCCTCGGCGTCTCGCTGGCGCCGGTGACCCCCGCGCTCGGCGACGCCCTCGGCGAGAACGTCAGCCGGGGCGCCTACGTCGTCTCCGTCGCCTCGGGCTCGCCCGCCGCGTCGACGCTGCAGGGCGCCAGCCGCTACGAGCGGGTCAACGGCACGCGCGTCCCCGTCGGCGGGGACGTCATCGTCGGCGTGAACGGACGGCCGGTCGACTCGCCAGAGGATCTGACCACCTACCTGTTCACGAACGGCCACCCGGGCGATACCGTCACGCTGACGGTCGTCCGCGACGGCCAGCGCGGACAGGTCAACGTCACGCTGGGGCGGCGCCCGCAGCCCTCCGCGACGGCGACGAGCCCCGGCCCGTCGCAACCGGGCCCCTGAGGCGACGGTCGGCCCACCTCGGCTACTCGACGTCGTCGTGGGTCAACAGTTCGCGGTCGACGGTCGGCGGGTCGGTCGTCGTGACCTCCAGCATGTTGCCGCTCGGGTCGAGGAAGTAGAACCCCTCGTGGGTGCCCCAGTCGTAGGGCCCCTGCATGGGGAACTGCCCGTCGAGCTCGTCGACGAGGCGCTCGAACTCGGCGCGCTCGGCGTCGAACGCCCGGTGAGCCGTATCCAGCGGGTGGTCGAGGTCGGCGGGGTCCCAGTGGTCGGCCCGGCCGGTCGCCATCAGCGTCAGGATCGTCTCGCCGACGGTGAACATGACGTGCTCGCCGTCGAAGTCCTCGGGCTCGCGGTGGACCGGGAGGTCCAGGACGTCGCGGTAGAACGCCAGGCTCTCCCCGAGGTCGTCGACCGCGAGGTTGACGTGGTCGATCCCGCGCATCACGACCCCTCCAGCAGGCGGTCGCGCAGCCAGTCGGCGGCGCGCGGCCGGTAGTCGTGGACCCGGTTCTTGCAGACGTGGTCGCCGTCCTCGTAGAATAGCAGCTCGCCGTCCGGCGCCTCGCGGGCGATCCGCTTCGTCTGTGCGGGCGGGATGACGTGGTCGTTCGCGCCGGCGATCGTAAGCGTCGGGGCCGTCAGGTCCTCGATGCAGTCACGGAGCGTCATGCGCTCGGTGACGGCGTCGGCCTCGATCGGCGACGGCGTCTTGCAGGCGTGCAGGAACCCCTTCCTGAGCGAGTCTGACTTGTAGGGGGTGATGGGGCCGACGGTGAACGGCCCGGAGAGGCCGACGACGGCGTCGAAGCGGTCGTCGGCCGCCGCGACCTGCGGGGCGTAGAACCCGCCCAGGGAGACGCCGTAGACGCCCAGGCGGTCGGCCTCGACGCCGTCGGGGTCGCGCTCGGCCACGGCGTCGACGATGGCCGAGACGTACGCCGGGAACTCGGGGGTCATCCGCTGGTCGTACCACGCCTCGCCCTGGCCGGCGGCGTCGACCGTCAGCGTGGCGACGCCGCGGCGGTGGAAGTCCGACGCGCGGGTGTGCTGTTCCTCCTTGGTCGAGTCCAGGCCCGACAGCAGGACGACCAGCGGCGACGCATCGGTGCCGGGCGGTGCGTCGTCGGGGACGCGCAGGTTCCCCGGAACCGTGACGCCGCCCGGGCCGTCGGCTTCGATGCGCTGGACCGGCGGGTCCACGTGCCGGCCGGCGCGCCCGAACAGCTCGACGGCGCGCCGGTGGGCGGACTCGCGCTCGTCCTCGTCGACGTACCAGGCGAACGAGCCGAAGTGGTAGTACATGGCGGCGCGCAGCAGGTGTCGGGCGGCCGTCTCGGGGTGACCGTCGTCCAGGGCCGCCTCACCGCGGTCTTCGGCCCGCTCGCCGCGGTCGACGAAGGCGCTGCACCACTGCTCCCAGCGGTCGATCTGTTCGCGGAGGGCGGCGATACCCGGGCGGTCCAGCCCCTTGGCGCGAAAGCGCGATCCCCACCGGTCGAAGCGGTCGGCGACGAACTCGGGGCCGTGCGATGCGTCGGCAACGTCGGTGTCGAGGTCGGTGTCGGTCATGGGTAGGTCACCAGCGCAGCGAGCGTTGGGCGAGCGACGCGAGGCCGAACAGCGAGGCGCCGATGGCGAACGCGACGGCGACGGCGCCAAGGGCGAGCGCCGACTGGAAGCTGCGGGTCTGCTGGAGCACGAGCACGCCCAGGCCCGCGCTCGCGACGAACCACTCGGCGACGATCACGCCCGCCAGCGCCGTCACGATCGAGAGCTTGACGCCCGCGAACAGCGTCGGCGCGGCGTAGCGCAGGCGCACGCGCATGGCGGCGCGGGCGGGCGCGTCGACCGACGCGAGCAGGTCCCGCTGGACGGTCGGCAGCTGCCGGAGGCCGGCGGCCGTCCCGACGGCGACCGGGAAGAAGGTCGACGCCGCGACGATGACGACCCCGGAGGCGAACGAGACGCCCAGCCACACCAGCAGGACGGGCGCGAACGCGATCACCGGCAGCACCCGAAAGCCCACCAGGTAGGTGGCGACGACCGTCCGCAGCGGGGGGACGAGCGCGACGACGGCGCCCAGGGTCGCGCCGGCGAGTGCGTCCAGCGCCCAGCCGGTCGCGAGCTTCGCCGCGGTCGCCGTCGCTGCCGAGAGGTACAGGCCGGGCGCGCTCGCGAGCGACCGCGCGACGGCCACCGGGCCGGCGAGGAACAGCCGAGCGTGCGGGACGACCGTCGCCGCGAGCGCCCACAGTGCTGCCACGGCGAGCAGGGCGGCGAGGGCGGACAGCGGCCGCGCCGCCGCGCCGCTGAGGGCGTCCGAGTCGGTCGTCCAGAGGCTGTCGGCCGACAGCGCCGCCCCGCTGTCGCCCGCGCCGGCGACCCGGTCGAGCAGGACGACCACGCCGTAGACCGCGAGCCCGAGCGCGACGAGGACGGCGAGGTAGCCGAACAGCAGCGCCGTCTGCAGACGGTTCTGCGCGCCGATCATCGCGTGGCCGATCCCCCGGCTGGCGGCGAGGAACTCCGCGATGACGACGCCCTCGACCGCCAGCGGGGTGGCGATCTTCAGGCCCGCGAACAGCCCCGGCAGGGCGTTGGGCAGGTGGACGGTCAGCACGCGCTTCCACCGCGGGGCGCCGACCGCGGCAAGCAGGTCGACCTGCGACTGCGGGACCGAGCGCAGGCCGTCGAGCGTCGCCACCGCGACGGGGAAAAACGTCAGGATGGCGGCCATCAGCACGCGCGTCGCGAGCGTCGGGCCCACCAGCAGGACGAACACGGGCGCGAACACGACCAGCGGCACCACCCGGACGGCCAGCAGGATCGGCCCGAGGAACAGCCGCAGGCGCCGCGACAGCGCCATGGCGACGGCCAGGACGACGCCCGCGCCGACGCCGGCCGCCCACCCGAGCGCGATCTCGCGGCCGGTGTAGACGGCGTTGGCCGCCACGGCGGCGGCGTGGGCGGCCAGCGCGTGCGCGACTGCGATCGGCGACGGCAAGAGGATCGCGGGCACGTCGACCAGCCGGACGGTCACCGCCCAGCCGCCCAGGACGAGGGCGACGGCGACGGCCACGTCTACCAGCGGCCACAGCCGGCCCAGCGCCGGTCGGAGCGCCCGCCCATGGACCCCGTCGACCCGGCGCGTGACTGCCTCGAACATCAGCGAGTGGACGCGTTCGCGGCGTCGGCGTGCGCGCTGAACTGCCGGACGGCCGCGCTGTCGGTCGGCAGCAACTCGTTCGTCCAGGCCGACGAGACGTCCATCCCCGAGGGAAGCATGTCGGTCGCGGCGAGCGCGTCGTGGACCGCGCGCCAGGACTGCCCGGACTGCCACCCCCAGCCGTGGGCGGCGACCGCGTCCGTGGCAATCAACTTGCGGACGGAGAAGTCGATCTTCTGTCGGCCCATGTCGCGGCTCGCATGCAGGCTCGGCTGGGCGTCGATCATGACGCTCTCGGCCTTCGGGGGGTGCGCGCCCGCCCACGCCCATCCCTTCGCAGTCGCGCGGAGGAACCCGCCGATCGCGTCGGCGTGGGCGTCGGCGTAGTCCGGCCGGGCGAAGATCGTCCGCCCGACCGACGGGACGTAGTCGCCGATCAGCAGCATCGACGCGTCGTAGCCCTTCTGTCGCAGGCCCAGCCCGTCCGCGAAGATCCCCGTGGCGACGTCGACGTTGCCCGCCAGCAGGTTCGAGGTCTGCTGTTCGACGCCGACCGAGACCATGTCGACGCTGTCGCGGACGCCCGCCCGGGTGAGCAGCGCCTCGGTGTAGGTCTTGGTCTTCGCGGAGTCGCCCGCGACGGCGACCCGCTTGCCGGCCAGGTCCCGCGGGCGCTCCAGGCGGCCGCCGAACTGCTCTGCGACGGTGTACAGCGCGGCGTTCGAGCGCTGCTGGGCGGCGGCGTACGATCGGACCGGCAGGTCCTTCTTGCGCGACTCGAGGACGGCCGCCCCGCTGCCAAGCCCGAGGTCGGCGTTGTGCAGGCCGACCTGCTTGGCCGCGAAGGTGTCGCCCTTCCCGGGAACGAGCTCGACCGACAGCCCCTCGTCGTCGTAGTAGCCGCGGTCCCTGGCGACGTAGTAGCCCGCCTGCGTCGGGTTGGGCTTCCAGTTGAGCACCGTCTTCAGCGACGTCTTCTCGTCGGCGCCGCCGCCGCGCCCGAGGATCGAGCTACAACCGCCGAGTCCGGCGGCCAGCGCCGTTCCCGCGAGGCCCAGTGCCTGCCGTCGACCCACGACCGTCGCGTCGGTCATGCGCCCGGCTACCACGGACCGACCTTTAGTCATTTTCCGCTTTCCTTTTTATAAGCCGGCGTTTGCGCGACCGGCGGTCCGATAGCGTCGGCTTATGCGGCTGAACGATAGCCGGGGGTTATCCGCGCGTCCGGTGAGAGGGGCGACGGTGACAGGATCGTGGCCCAACGCGCTCTCGACGCCCACCACGACGACCCCGGATCGCTGCCAGTCATGCGCGCGCGCTTCGAGGAGAACGGCAGTCCCCGCTACCTGCTGTACGCCATCAAGCGCCGCGGGCTCGACCGCGAGCACGGCTTTTTCCTCGACGTCGAGCTTGTCTCCGACGACGTCGACGACGGCCTCGAGACCGTCGAGGCGAAGCTCCAGCACGGCGACGCGGACCTGATCGACATCGACTACCTCTCGACGGCCCGCGAGCGCGCGGCCGGCGCGCCCATCGTCGCGATCCACCCCTACGGCCGGACGGTCGGCGGCCTGGTCGCGCCGACCGACGGCGCCGTCGACGGCCTCCCCGACCTGCGCGGCGCCCGCGTCGGCGTCGTCCGCCGCCTCGACAAGAACTGGATCCTGACGCGGGCGGCCTGTCGCGACATCCACGGCTTCGACCCCGACGACGCCGCCCAGGTCGTCGAAGTCGGCTCCAAATCCGGGTTGACCGCCGCGCTGGAGGCCGGCGAGGTCGACGCCGCCCTGCAGTTCTGGCAGCTCATTCCCGCCATCGTCGACGGCGGCGACTTCGCGGAAGTGCTACCGATGGCCCGGCTCGTCCAGGACCTCTCGGGCACCGACCGCAAGATCCCGATGTCGACGTTCCTCACGACCGAGGCGTACCTCGACGCCCACCCCGAGGCCGTCGACGGCTTCCGGGCGGCCTACCGCGAGGCCGTCGACCTGCTCCGGGAAGACGACGCCCTCTGGGACGAACTCGGCGAGCAGATGATGGGCGGGGCCGATCCCGCCGTGGTCGCGAACGTCCGCGACGGCTGGCGCGAGATGGTCGTCCGCGACTGGGACGCGGCGACCGTCGCCGGCATGGAGCGGCTGTTCGACCACCTGCGCGACGTCGCCGGCGCCGACGCCCTCGGCGTCGAGGCGATCCCCGCGGGCACCTTCCGGGTGGGAGATCGCACGTGACCCGCGAGGTCGACTTCCAGCTCAACTGGGAGCCGAACGGCTTCCAGGCGCCGTACTTCCTGGCGCGCGAGCGCGGCTTCTACGCCGAGGAGGGCCTCGACGTGCGCTTCGTCGAGGGCCACGGCTCGCCGTTCGCCGCAGAGGAGGCCGGGAAGGGCCGCCGCGAGTTCGCCCTCGCTGGCGCCAGCGCCGTGCTGTCCGTTCGCAGCGAGGGGCCCGAGCCCCTGGCTGTCGCGGCCGTCACGCAGCGGACGCCGGCGGCGATCTACACGCTGCGGGACGTCTTCGGCGAGGCGCTGACCGAGCCCGAGCAGCTCGCGGGCGCCACCGTCGCGCCGTCGGCGACGAAGACGCGCATCCTCACCGCCCAGCTGCTCGAGCGGGCGGGGATCGCCGACTCGGTCGACCTCCGGCCCGTCGACGAGTACACGCACCACCGCGTCGGCCACAAGCTGCTCGACGGCGAAGTGGACGCGGCCGTCGGCGTCGTCACGAACGGCCGCGAGCTCGAGCGCGAACACGACCGCCGGGCCGACGAGCTCCCGATCGGCGAGCACCTCGATATCTACGGCATGACGATCGTCACCAGCCCGACGTTCGCCGCCGCCGAGCCCGCGACGGTCGCGGCCTTCCTGCGGGCGACCGCGAAGGGGTGGGCGGCGGCCACGGCCGAGCCCGCCGCGGCGATCGACGCGCTGGTCGCGCGCAACGCGACCCTCGAGCGCACCCGCGAGATCGAGCGCGAGAAGTTCGACGTCGCCGCCGACTCCCTGCAGTTCACCGACCACGTCCGGGCGGCCGGCTGGGGCCACCACGATCCCGACCGCTGGGTCACGCTGGGCGAGGCCCTCGCCGAGACGGACCTGCTCTCGGGACCGGTCGACCCCGCGGACGCCTGGACGAACGCGCACCTCGACGCCGACGCTCGGGATATCGGGGAGTACGCCGCCCGGATCGGTCGCGACTAGGCGTCGACCGGCACGTCCACCCGGTCCAGGACCGTCGCGAGGCGCTCCCAGTCGTCGGGGTCGTGCCAGCCCCACCCGTGGGCGTCGACCGCCTCGCTGCGGCCGACCGTCTCGACGGCGTCCGCGAAGGTCCGTCGGGCGCGTCGGCGCGAGTCCCCGCCGGCGCGGCTCGCGGGTCGTTCCTCCCCGCTGGCTCCGTCCGCGGGCTCCCTTCGGTCGCCCGCGCGAGCGACGGCCGCGGCGGCCGCGCGCGGATCGGCGCGGGCGTCGGCCAGCCCCGCCATGGTCGCGGCGAGAAACGCCGACATCGCCGGGCGGTCTGCCGCGAGCGTCGACCGCCGGGCGACGAACGCCGGGCCGTAGATGGGGAAGCGCTCGGCGACGGGGATGGCGTCGACGGTCGCGCCGCGCTCGCGGAGGTGCTCGGGATCGGACAGCGAGCCGGTCACCGCGTCCACGCGACCCGAGCGCAGCGCGGCCTGTTCCTCGCCGCTGACGTCGACGACCGTCGTCTCGTCGGCCACGCCCGCCTGTGCGAGGAACAGCCGCCCGAGCAGGCCGATCTCGGAGGTGACGGGCGTGCCGACGCGTCGGCCGCGCAGCTGTTCGGCGCGCTCGAGGCGCCCGTCGAACGCCGCCCGCGTGGTGTAGATGACGGCCGCGGCCCGCTGGTACAAAAGCGCCAGCGGCACGACCGGGGCGCCGTCGTCGCCCGCACGCAGCAGGGTCGCGGCGCCGACCAGCGCGACGTCCGCCGGCCCGTCGACGACCGCCGACAGCGCCTTCTCCGAGCCGCGACGGTGGCCGACGGACACGTCGAGGCCGCGCTCGGCGTAGGCGTCGGCCGCGAGCGCGGCGAACACCGGCGCCTGCAACCCGTTGGGCCGCCAGTTGAGACGCAGCGCCAGCGCGTCGGTCGCGCCGTCGTCGGCCGGCTCGTCGGGGGGCTCGACGGCGTCGCCCCGCCAGTCGGCGAACGCGTCGGCCCGGTCCAGCAGCGCCTCGGCCTGCCGGTCGGAGACGCGGCGCTCGACTGTCTCGGGCGCGGCAGGCAGGGCCCAGCCGGTCGGCGGTCGACCCGGTCCCTCGGTCTCGAGGGTGGTCTGGGCGACCAGGTCGGCGTCGGCCAGCGCGTCGAGCGCCTCGCGCGCCGCCGAGCGGTTCAGGCCGGTGCCGACGCGGACCGACAGCAGCGAGACCGGGCCGTCGTCGACGTCGTCGCGCTCGCGGCGGGCCAGCAGGTAGGCGAGCACTCGCGCGGGCGCGGTCCCGAGACCGACCGCCAGGCGCTCGACGAGGGGCTCGTCGTCGGCGGCCAGGACCGGGAAGCGTTCGATCTCCATGGGCTGGGTGAGCGCGACGGGCGGTCGCCGCGGGCGGGGGCGGACGTCGGGGTCGGGTGGCCCCTCCACGGACAGCGCCTTGAAGCTTGCCCGGCGGTCACCCCTGGACCGGCACCTGCGAGAAGACCGTGATCGTGACCACCAGGTAGGCAACGTACAGCGCCAACAGCGCGAGGCCGTGCCAGCGCCGCAGGCGCCCGCGCCACAGCAGCAGGCCCGAGATCGCGGTCAGGACCAGCAGCGCGGGGAGGTGCCAGACGAGCGTGGCGCGGCCGACGCGGACGCTGCCGACGAGCGCGACCAGTCCGACGTTGGCCGTCACGAAGAACAGCAGGCTGCCGAGAATGCCGTCGACGGCGATCTCCGGGCGGCCCATGCGCAGCGGCTCGACGGCCAACAGCAGGTCGTCGACCGTGTACAGTAGCGTGACGAGCGTCACCCCAGGAACGTCCCCGAGAGGTGCCAGGTGCTGACGACGCCCTCGACGCCCGCCGATGAGGTCTCGGCGCCGACGACCACGCCCGCGATCGCGACCACCATCACGGCCGGCCAGAACCAGTCGCGGCGCGCGAGCGGCGCGAGGGCGGTCGGGAGTACTCCGGGCGGTTCGTCGCCGTCCGCGCGGACGATCGCCTCGGTGACTTCGGGCGAGCGGACGAACGTGCGGTCGCTCTCGCGCTCGCGGTGGGCGAGGTACGCGAAGACGACGACCGCCGCCCCGACCAGGAGCACGCCGGCGGTCGTCGAGGCGTAGCCGGCCATGGCGACGGGGACGAGAACGAGCGGCGCGAGCACCATCAGCGCCAGGTAGTCGTCGGGAACGTCGACCTCGAAGGGGTAGGCGAGGGCGCCGACCGCGAGGACGAGTCCGAAGATCGACAGCGCGTTGCCGATCGCGAGGCCGAACGAGACGCCCTGCAGTTCGCGGAAGCCGTTGGCGAGCCCGAACGCGACGTTGTCGAACTCGAACCCGGAGACGACGATCGCCAGGAGGAACGTCGAGACGCGGTAGCGCACGGCCGTCTGGACCAGCGCGCGGATCAGCACCTCCACGCTGGCCAGCACGACGAGCGTCCCCAGGACCAGTACGCCCACGGCCGTCCACCCGCGCGGGTCGGGCGCGACGCCGGCGAGTGCCCCGACCGGCAGGCCGCGAGCGGGCGCGAGCGCCCAGTGTCGCAGCGATCCGGCGCCGGCCCCGACGGGGAGTGACTGCCCAGCGAAAACGCGGTGCATCGATTCGTGTCCCAACGCCCAGCCGCATAGCGGTTTCCGGCCGTGGAGGGTTCGCCACTAGAAGATCATACACGCGCCGCAAGCGCGTGGCGACGGGGTCGCACAGTCCCTGGGGCGGAGAGTGGTCCGTCGGCTTCGACCAGCGCTTGACGGGCGGTGGGGTCAGTCGGTCGCCTGGTCGGTGCCCGACCGGCGGGCGGCGTCGGTCAGCGGCTCGCCGTCGTCGTCGGCGTCCGTGGCCTGCAGGATGAACGTACGCTCGGGTGGGGGCGCGGCCTGGAGCGTGACCGACGCTCGCAGGCGGTAGTACTTGCGGTTGCCCCGGCGGTAGGGCTCGACGAGGGCGGCGTCCTCCAGGGTCTGCAGGTGGTGGCGCGCGGTGGTGCCGTCCATGCCCACCGACTCGGCCAGCTCGGAGACGTACATCGGCTCGTTCGAGAGCGCCCGGAGGATCTGCAGGCGCGCTTTGCTGCCCAGCACGTCGAGCAAGGACATACGCGTCGATTGGACGCCGACGCGAATAAACGCACGCCGGCGGCGTGCAACGTCGCCGCCGACCGGCGCCGACCCGGCGAGCAACCCGCAAGGACCGGTTTGGCCGTCGGCGTCCCAACGGGACGTATGTCCGACCACGTCGAGTTTCCCGACGACCGCGACGCCGACCAGCGGACGGTGACCGACGGCTTCTTCGAGCGGGAGGTCCAGCTCTCGCGGGCGGAGACGGCAGCGTTCCTTCGCGACCTGGCCGACCAGGTCGAACGCGAGTCCCGCCTGACCATCTCGACCGCCGACTGGGAGATCCCCTTCGAGCTCGGCGAGCCGATCGAGGTCGAGGTGGAGTTCACCGGCGGCCGCCGCGACGAGCTGGAGATCGAAGTGGAGTTCACCGAGCCCAGCGGCGGCTCGGACCTGTCGGTCCGCTGATTCAGTCGGCGGCCGCGGCGGGCCCCTCGCGCAGCGCCCGGCGCACGGCCGCGACCTGGCGCTGGAAGGCCGCGGACTCAAAGACCTCGTCGGTCCGGGGTCGCGGGAGGTCGACGTCGAAGCTGCGCTGGATCCGCCCGGGCGAGCCGTTCAGGAGGAGACAGCGATCGGCCAGGAACACGGCCTCGGGGACGCTGTGGGTGACGAAGACGACGGTGCGGTCCTCCCGGCGCCAGACGCGACGCACCTCGACGCCGAGCTGTTCCCGGGTGATCTCGTCGAGTTCGCCGAAGGGCTCGTCCATCAGCAACACGTCGGCGCCCAGGTGCAGCGCCCGGGCGATGGCGACGCGTTGGGCCATCCCGCCGGAGAGTTCGGCCGGGCGGGCGTCGACGGCGTCGCCGAGGCCGACGGTCGAGAGGAGCTCGCGCGCGCCGGCCGGGTCGGGGTCTTCGCCGGCGACCCGCCGGAGGAAGGTGACGTTCTCGAGGGCGGACTTCCAGGGCAACAGCGTGTGGTCCTGGAAGACGAACCCGAGGTCGCCGGCGTCCTGGGCGGCCGCAGGCGGGCGGCCGTCGATTTCGATCGACCCGGCGCTGGGGGACTCGAGGCCGCCGAGCGCGCGCAACAGCGTGGTCTTGCCGCCGCCGGAGGGGCCGACGACGGTCACGAACTCGCCGTCCTCGACGTGCAGGTCGACGCCGTCGATGGCCGCGACGTCCCCGTACGTGACGGTGAGGGCAGTCGTCTCGATCATGCGTGAGAGCCGCGTCGGACGGGAGGCCCGACGGTCCGGTTCAGCCGTTGGGTCCGGAGTCGGAAGTCCCGTTCGACGGGCTGCCTGCAGTCGCGTTCGGTTCCGTTGCGTTCGGGCTGCCGGTCGCGTTCGTCCCGCTGGCGTTCTCGCCGGTCGCGTTGCCGCCCGTGGCGTCCGCCTCAGTGGCGTTCGTCTCGGTGGCGTTCGACGCGTTGGCGCCGGTCTCGACGACCGTGCCGGCGCCGGACAGCTCCACGTCGCCGCGCATCGCGAGCGGGTGGTACTGGCAGTAGTACTGGTACATGCGCCCGGTCGCGACGAACCGGACGGTCTCCCAGTTGCCCGACTGCGTCAGCACGGCCGAGCGCACCAGCTGCTCGTCGTCGTTGGTCTCGATCATGAAGTTGTGCGGCGCGCCGTCGCCGTTGACCCACATGACGTCGTAGGTCTCGCCCGGCTGCAGCGGGAGCGTCGGGTTCGTCTCCCCCTGGATCGACCGGGGTGCCAGCCCCTGCCAGCCGGGCCGGGACCCGATGAGCTTGAAGGTCTGGGCCGGCTCCGGCGACGACCCCGCGAGATCGCCGCCGGCTGCCCCGGGCGAGGCGTTCCCGGTTGCGTTCGAGGCGTTGTCGGTGGCGTTCCCGCCGGTCAGGTTCGCGTGGAGCGCCCAGGCCTCGTCGGCCAGCGCGGATGCGTTCTGCGAGCGGTTGCCGGTGGCGTTCGTGGCGTTGCCGGCTGCGGCGCCGGTGGCGTTGGTCACGTTGCCCATCGTGACGTTGCCGGTGGCGTTCGTGGCGTTCGCGCCGGCGAGGCCACCGCTGCCGACGGTGACGGGGCCCATCTCCTCGCGGTGGACCTCACAGAAGTACGCCGACAGCTCCGGGGCGGCCGTGAACGCCACCGTCTGGGTCTCGCCGGGCGCGAGGAAGTCCGAGCGCACGATCGCTTTGCCGTCCGGATACGACGGCGTGAGGACGAGGTTGTGGCGGCCGCTCGTCCGGTTTTCCCACTGCAGGACGTACGACTGGTTCGGCCGGAGGGCCAGCGTCGGGCTGGCCTTCCCGGAGATGGCGTCCGGCGCGCGGCCGACCCAGCCGTCGCCGGTCATCGCCAGCCGGACGTCCGGACTGCCGGCGCGCTGGCCCAGCGCCGTCCACGAACCGACCGCGAGCGCGCCGGCGCCCGCCGCCGCGAGGAAGGATCGGCGCGTGTTCGGTCCCGTCATCGGCCGCTCCCCCCTTCTTTCAGCGAGAAGACGGCGACGGTACTCCCCCGCGGCCCGTGGCGGAGCCAGCCGCTGCCGCCGACCTGGACGGCGACGTACTGCTTGCGGGTGCCGGGGTCGTACCAGCTCATCGGCGAGGAGCTGATCGGCGCGCCGAGGTGGGGCGACTCCCAGAGGTGATCGCCCGTCTGGCCGTCGTAGGCGATGAACTTCCCCTTCTGCGTGCCGAGGAAGGTGATGCCCGTCGCGGTCGTCATCGACCCGCCCCAGAGGTAGTTGGGGTCGTCGATCCACTCGCGCCAGACGCGCTCGCCCGAGATGGGGTCGATGGCGACGACGGCGCTGGTGTGGCCGTTCCAGCCGTCGGGTTCGTCGACGTGCGGCCAGTCGCTGAGCGTGCCGCCCCAGTAGACCTTCCCGGGCTGGTACTCGTTGTACTCCCAGTGCAGTTCGTGGGGCGTGTTGTTCTCCTTGGCGTAGATCAGCCCCGTCGCCGGGCTGTAGGAGGCGGGCTGCCAGTCGTTGCCGCCGTGGGCGCCCGGCACGTACGAGATGGACTGGCCCGAGTCGACGTGGGGGACCATCTCGAAGGTGTTGAGGTGCTGGACGGCCGCCTGGCTGCGCCGCAGGAGCTTCCCGGTCTGGGCGTCCATCGTGTACACCCACCCGGTCTTGCCCGAGGAGACGACGACGTCGCGGGTCTCCCCCCGGATCTCCTGGTCGCGCAGCAGGATCTTCGGTGACGTCGAGTCGTAGTCCCAGGTGTCGTGTGCGCTCTCCTGGAAGTCCCACTTGACGTCGCCGTTCTGTACGTCGAGCGCCAGCGTCCCGATGCTGTAGGGGTTCGGTCCCGGCCGGACGGTGCCGTCGAAGTCCGGGCCCGGGTTGCCCATCGGGGCGTACATCGTGTCCGTCTTCGTGTCGACGGTGGGTGTCATCCACGTCGTCGCACAGCCCTGCTTCCAGCTGTCGCCGACCCACCGCTCGGGGTCGGTCGTGTACGTCCGCCAGACGATGTCGCCGTTGTCCGGATCGAGTGCGGCGACGAACCCGCGGACGCCGTACTCGCCGCCCGCGCTACCGGTGAGCACCTTCCCGTCGTAGACGATGGGCGCCCACGTCGCAGAGTAGCCCTTGCGGTAGTCGTCGGTGCTCGCGTACCACACCTGTTCGCCGGTGTAGCGGTTCAGCGCGACCACGCCCGAGTCGAGCGTGGTCATGAACACCTTGTCCTGGTACACCGCAGCGCCGCGGTTGTTGGCGTCACAGCACAGCAACAGCCGCGAGTCGGCCGGCTCGTTGCCCTGGATGTCGTCGGGGTTGTCGTAGACGTAGCTCCAGAGCACCTCGCCGGTGCGCGCGTTGACTGCTTTCATCAGATTCGGCCCGCTGGTCTGGTACATGACCGGCGGGTCGCTCGGGACCACGATCGGCGTCCCTTCCATGCTCGAGGACACGCCCGTCTCGATCAGGTACTCGATCGAGAGATCGGAGACGTTCTCGGGCGTGATGACGTCGGCCGTCGTCGTCCGGCGCTGGGCGTAGCCGCCGCCGTACATCAGCCACGACCGCGGGTTGTCCCCGGAGTTCGAGAGCAGCTCCTGGGAGACCTGCCCCCGAGGGATCTGTTTCAGGTCGTGCTGGTGGGTGACCGGCTCGTCGGGCGTATTGCGCAGCGTGTAGCCGTCGTCGATCTCGACGAGTTCGACCTTGCTGGCGGCCTTGACCGCCTCGTCGTTGTCGGTGGCGCTCACGGTCAATCACCCCCTACCCGCGGGGCGCGTTCGTCGTCCGTGATGCGGTACAGGTCGTTGGTGATCTCCTCCTGGCCGAGGATCAGAATCGCCGTCCCGGCTGACAGCGCCGCGGTGAGCTGGCTGTCGGTCAGCTCGGCGGCGCCCGCGACGTCGCGGGCGGCCGTCGACAGCAGGTGCGCGCCCCCCAGCATCGACTTGACGTCCCACAGCCCGCGCTGGAGGTGGTCGTCAGTGAGGACGTACTCGGCCTGCCACAGCCGCTGGTCGAGGTCCTCGACCCAGAGCTTCGCGCCGCCCATCGCCCGCTGGTGCAGCGGGGCGACGTGGGAGACGTCGAAGTCGACGCCGGCCGGGATGTCCTTGGTGGGCACCCAGCGGGCGAGGCGATCCTTCCGGGTAGCGACGGCGCCGACCAGCGCCGTCAGTTCGCGCTCGTCGAAGCCGGCCTCCGAGAGCGCCGCCGCCAGCGGCGCCGCGCCGACGAGTTCGCGCGCCGTCGAGGCGACGTGCTCCTCGGTAAAGGCCGGGAGGTTCGCCTCCGCGCTGGCGAAGAACCCGGCGTCGACCAGGTGGTCGTAGATCGTCGCCACGGGAGCGGCGACCTCCTGGTAGGCCGTGCTGTCGCGCGCCGGGAAGCCGGCCGCACCGAGTTCGGGGAGTCGGTCCAGTTGCGTGGCGATGCCGTTGCGGTGCGTGTCTAACAGTGCCGCGTCGAGGTCCGCCGACAGGTCGGACCGGATGGCCCGCCCCATCGCGGCGAGTTCGGCGGTCGAGCCGGGCTCGACCGCGTCGCGGAGCTCGCTCATCGTGAGCTCGCCCCCCGCCGCTGCCGCGCCGGCGATCCCCAGTACCTTCAGGAACCGTCGGCGGTCTTCGTGATCGAGTTCGGGAGTCTGGTACGTCATCTGCTGTGTGGCTCGGTCCCGTTTCACATGGACTCGAACCGACGCAGCGCCGTTGCGGGTCGACCGCCGTAAAGACAGGGAGGACCGCCATCCAGTCGGCCGCCACGCCGCCGCCGACGGGACCGAACTGGTCGCCGGCGGGACCGATCCCGACACCGATCCGATACCGACCGTCACTCCCCTGGGCAGCGTCCGTCGCCGACTGGCCGCCGATCGGACGAACCGGCGGGCTCCGCGACGCTACGGGCCGCCGCCGGCCTTAAAGGAATTTCCGCGAATCCTTTTCGGGGCCGGCCGTGGTACGTCCCGGCATGGCGACGCTCCCCCGGCGGGCGGCCGCCGGGGTCGCCCGCCTCCGACGGCCGGCCTACACCGGCCGGAATCGGTGTCGGCCCTGCACGGTGTTGAACGCCGCGATCGCGGTCGTCGCCAGCGCGGCGATCGCCAGGGCGCGGTCGCGGCCGGCCGGCGCCGTCGCGCTCGCGCTCTCGGCGCTGACCATCGCACTCCGGGGCTACCTCGTTCCGGGCACGCCTGCGCTGACCCGGCGGTACGCGCCGGAGTGGGCGCTGCGCACGATCGGGAAGCGGCCGCCCCTGGTGCTGCCCGCGGACCTGGTCCCCGAGCGCATCGCCACCGAGACGATCGCCCGTCCGCTCCCGCCGGCGTTCGGGCGGACGTGGCGCGATCTGATCGCCGCCCGACGCGGACGCGAGCTGACGGCCGCCGCCGTCGCTGGAGCGTTCGGCGTCCCGACCGCCGAACCCGTTCCAGGGGGGCCGGCGTTCGTCGTGGGCGACGCGCTGTACCGCTGGGAGTCGTCGGCCGCGCTGCTGGCCGACGTCGCGGCCGCCGAGGCTCTCTCGCGGTGGACGTCCGACTGGCGCGACCTCGACCCAGCGGCGCGCCGTCGCGTGCTCGTCCGCCTGCGCAAGCGCCTGGAGACCTGCCCGGCCTGCGGCGGGCCCCTCGACGCCGAGACCGAACGCCTCGATTCCTGCTGTACCGACGCCCGAGACGTGCTGTCGACGACCTGCCGGGCGTGCGGGGCGGCCGTCGTCCGCGACGGGCGCGAGGAGGGCCGTCGCGACCGGGCGGCCGCGGTCGGCGTGAGCCGGGTCGATCACTCCCGGAAGTAGTGGTAGAGGTAGGTCTGCGCGTAGCCGGCCCGCGGGCCGAAGTACTCGCGGACGGCGTCGCCGGTTGTCTGGTAGCCGTCGCGTGCGAGGTCGGGGTAGTGGCGCTCGAGGATGCGTCGCGTCCAGGTGTCGATCGGGACCGCCGCGAGGTAGCCCAGCCCGAACAGCGCCACGCAGTCGGCGACCTTCGGTCCCACGCCCGGGAACCGCTGGAGTTCCCCGCGGGCCGACTCGTACCCGCCGTCGAGCGCCGTCCGCGAGACGTCGCCGTCGGCCACCATCGCGGCCGTCTCGGCGACGTACGGCGCGCGAAAGCCCAGACCCAGGTCACGCAGGGCTGCCTCCGAAGCCGCCGCGAGCTGGGCGGGGCGGGGGAACGCGTGGTAGGTCGCGCCGTCGGCCTCGACGGCGTCGCCGAAGGCCTCGGCGAGCGCGTTCACGAGCGCGTGGATCCGCCCGACGGTGAGCCGGGCCGAGCAGATGAACGACACCAGCGTCGGAAAGAACGGATCGCTGACGACGCGCAGGCCCGGGGGGGCGGCCCGGGCCGTCGCCAGCGGCTCGTCGGTCGGGAACGACGCGAAGACGGCGTCGAGGTCGTCGCCGAGGCGGAAGCGCTCGACCAGCAGGTCGGCGACGTCGCCGGTCGCGCGCCACGCGAGGCGGTCGTCGACCTGGCGGACCCACACCACGTCGCCGTCGGCGACGGTATGGTACCACGCGTCGCCGCCGTGGGCGGTCGCCGCGCCGTAGGCGTCCCCGTCGGCGCGGGACCAGCGGAACGACTGGGCGCTCTCGACGGTCGCCTGGAGGTCGAACCCGCCCGGGACGTCCGCGAGGGAGAGCGAACCGGTTTCCATCGCGCCCCCTCGACGCTCCAGGCGGTAGGGCGTTTCGAAACCGCCCGCGGCGGGCGCGCGGCGGGCCGTCGTGACGGCGGCCACCCGCGCCGCCGGCACCGGCATGCTCGCGACCGACGTCATCGAACGCATCCCCGCCGCCGTCGACCGCATCCGATCGGCCGCGGGCGCGGAGTAACTCGCGCCGGAAACACTGGCTAAATGAGGGCAGACGGCGTCAGTCACTGGCGTGAAAGCCGTCAGGAACGAGTCGTCGGCGGTCTGGCACCTGCTCGGTTCGCGCGGCTGCGGCGCCGAACCAGCCGGCGAACGGGTCGAGGGGAACTGGGCCGAGATTCGCGACCGCGTCGATCGTGATACCGGGACGCGGTGTCGCCAGTGTCGCTGGCCGCGGTAGCGGCGGGAACGCCCGAACGCTCACGCCGCTCGCAGGCGCTGGCGAGCCGACGGATCGGTCAGGAGTGGGTGCCAGCGTCAGGGCCACTCGACCGGGAGGTCGTCCTCGCGCGCCAGCGCTTCGAGCACCGGCTCGATGGCGTCGAACCGCGGGCCGCGAGCGATGACCTCGGCCTCGCTGTCCCACTCGACGTACTCGGCCTCCTCGAGCCGCGGGAGGTGCTTGTGGTAGAGTTCGGTGAAGAACTTCGTCGCCGGTTCGTCGGCCGGCTTCAGATCGACCGGCCTGAGCTCCCCGTCGGCCCTCGCGACGATCGTGAGGATCCGCCGGCGCGTGCGATTGCTCAGCACGTCGAACAGCTCGTCGAGACGGGCCGTCTGCTGCTGGTAGGTCACGGACATTACCTGACTCAAGCGAAAGCCGGGGCATATGCGTGCGGCCTAAAGTAATAGGATTGGTCCGGTGAAACGAAGGGTGCGTCTGTGGGCCGAACCTGAGAACGCTGGCGCTCTGGGGAGCGGTCGCGGATTTTCGGACGGTGGTGGGCCTGCCGCCGAACCCGGACTTCTCGCTCGACGAGAGTGGTTGGACCCGGGTGAGGAGCGGTTCAGGGTGTCGCCTCAGGGCCGGCTAGCAGATACCCACCGAAGGAAGGCAACCAAATGATCAGCGGATACGCCACCCAGCGCTCGATCCCGCCCGACCCCAGAAACTCGAGCGGGCTGGGCCCGCCGACGAACAGTCCGTACACGAAGACGCTGGCGAGGACGAGCAACGATATTCCGCCAAAGAGGCCACAGAGGATGGAAAACGGCCTGGTGGCGACCCGCGACGAGAGCCCGACCGTGATACCCCCGGAGAAGAACGTGAGGAGGGCGAACAACCCGTGCCAGGGCGTCACGTTGCCCGGGAACACGCCAACCCCGAACGCGCCGATCCCGAAGACCGCGAGTGCGAGCGGGAATCCCCGCCGATTCAGGACACGGGAGAGAAAGTACGCGGCAGCGATCACCATCGCTCCCGTGACCAGCATCGTACTGTTGAAGATCGTCGCGGACGGCTCGTGAATGATCGGATTCGGTGGCACCGTCGACCCCAGATCACTGATCTCCTGTCTCGTCGAGTAGTTCGGATAGAGGACCTCTGCGGTGATGATCCCCATGAAGGCGACGAACCCGGCCAGCACCATGCTGAACCCCGCGACAGCCGAATCTGACACCCCCAGTCGGGACCGGCTCCCCTCCGTCTCGGCGTGGCCCATAGAACGACGGGCGATTCAGTGTAGTCGTCCAAAAGCCTTCGCCACGCGGAGCGGTCGTCTGCTGCGATCGCGCTCTGCATTCGCCGGTGACGATCGCACGGTACCGCTCGCAGTTACTGTGAAGTCATCGAACGGACGCCAGCCACAGCCCGGTCGACCGGCGATGACGCGATCGATTAATCTTTCGTGCCGACTTCTCGCACGATCCGCTTCCCGTTCGGAAGATGTCCGTTGGACCCTGCTGCCACGTTGGGTATCTCGATCTCTACCGTAATCGTCCCGTGAGCGCCGTGAGCTGCCTGTGGCCCCCGGCCGTCAGCACGGACGATTTCACCGGTCACCCGTGTCGCCCCCTCGCCACCCACGCCACTCGGCTGTCCCGGCGTCGCGATGACGGTTTGGGTTTCACCCGCTCTGCCGGTCGGATCCGTCGATGCTGCGGCCACTGGAGCGGCCATCCCACCCACGATCGTTGCGAGGATAACGACGAACGCCAAACTCGAACTGGGAACGAATTTCATTCAACGTGTCAACAAGACGCCGACGGACATAATCTAGTAGGTAGCTCGTAGTCGAACGGATTTCGTCACTGAATCTCGTGGGATCGCTCTCGACCACCTCTCGCTCCTCCCACAAGTTGCATTCTGCCTCCCAATCCAGCACGGCAGTTCCGGCAGTTCTGGGAAATTCGATCGCCGTCGCCGGAATCACCGATCGAGTTTCTTGGAGAGGGTCCCGCGAGCTGTCCGCGAACTCCCGTTCGCTCCCCGAGAGAACTGACCCACACGACTATGGAACGGCCTGTCGATTCAGTACCAGGTGAGAACACGTTGAACACTCCTTCTCGTCGCTGGCAGTCACTGTCCACGATTGCGATCGTCGTACCGTCTGTCGTTTCGCGTCTCCTCGGGCTCTTTCGAGGGGAGCACTACGACGACGCCGAGGCGCGGCGTCCTCGCCGCTTCGGGCAAGACGCGGTGTTACTCGCCGTGGCGGTCCCCGTGTTTGCCATCGCTGGGGCGGCACGAAACAGCGAGACAGCGGACGACTCGACGGGGGAGTGACGCGTGAGCGCTTCCGATCGGTCGGTGCCGCGCCCGTCCGTCCTGGCGTCCGTCGTGACGCTCGGACTGTCGATCGTCGCGACTGCGGTGGGGCTGTTCGTGCCAGGGTTCTACCGCGACGCGCCCGTGCTCCTCCCCCAGGTCTACGGACAGGACCTCCTGACGCTCACCGTGGCGGTCCCCGCACTCGGTGTCGCGCTGTTCTACGCGACCAACGGGTCGCTCAGGGCGTACGTCGTCTGGCTCGGCGTCACCGGCTACCTCCTGTACACCTACGCCTCCTACGCCTTCATGACGGCATTCAACCAACTGTATCTCGTCTACGTGGCGCTCCTGTGGCTCACGCTCGTCGCGTTCGTCGGCGGGACGGTTCGGCTCGACGCGGACGAACTGAAACGAGCCGTCGGTGAGCAGTCGGTCTGGCCGTACGTCTCGTTCCAGGCGCTGGTCGTCGTGCTGGTCGCCTTCCTGTGGCTCTCGGATATCCTTCCGGCGACGCTCGAGGGCACCACACCGCAGAGCATCGTGGCGGCGGGCCTCCCGGTGAACGTCATCTACTCCCTCGATCTCGGGATCGTCGTCCCGGCGTTCGCACTGTCGGCGTACTGGCTGTCTCGTCGTCGACCGTGGGGATACGCGTTCACCGCCGTCCTGCTCGTGAAAATCGTGACGCTCGGGGGTGCCGTGTTGGCCATGGTGTACTTCGTGATCCGCGACGGCCAGGCGGTCCCCCTCCCGCAAATCGTGATCTTCGGCGCGCTGACGCTCCTGAGCCTCGGGTTGACGATCCGCTTTCTCTGGGCAATCGATTCCGAACGCGAGCCCACGCCCGCAGACCGGTCGCGTCCGCAAGAGACGTGACCGGGATTGTCTCCCCCATGCGAATCGACGGCCGTTCGGCGGTCCCAACCCGTCTCCGGACGCACGTCGATTTCGACTTCGGTATGTCTCTCCTGCGTGTTCGAGACTGCCGTTTCTACGGATACCCGCTCTGAGAAGCCATTCGAGGGGAGGGATCTCTGCCGGTCACCTCGGGCGAATTCGGGCTTCTTCCCGCAATCGGACAGCGACGTTCCAGGACATTTTCCCGCACTCACATTCGTTCGTCGCAGAGAAGTGGGCGCTGCAGGATTTGAACCACGCCGTCGGCTCGCTTCCGCTCGCCGCCGTCTACTTCAAATCCTCCGCGGTCATCGTTCGCTCGTCACGTTCGTTCCTCGCAGAAAGATGGGCGCTGCAGGCTCCATTTCGAGCGTCGAACCGGCCGTCCTCTGCCGGTTAACGCGCCCGAATTCCGGGGGTTCACGAAC
>JBDGSW010000148.1:0-51852 GCA_042217345.1 Haloarculaceae archaeon | reverse complement strand
TCGTCGAGGTCAACCGCGCCCAGCCGCTCGCCCTGCAGCGCGTCCACGACGTCTACCGTCCCGCCTTGCCCCCCGATCGTGAGCCCGTCCCGCTGACGGATCCGGTGGGTCGGATCGGCGGCCCGAAGATCACGTTCGACCCGGACGCGCTCGTGGGCGTCGTCGAGACCGACCGCCGCGACGCCACCTACGACTTCCGCGACCCGACCGACGCGGACGTCGCGCTCGCGGCCAACCTCGGCGAGTTCCTCGCCGCCGAGGCCGCCGAGAATCCCACGATGGACGAGTCGGTGCGCATCCAGTTCGGCGTCGGCGGCCTCGGCAACGCGCTCGCGGGCGAGCTCTCGGACCTGGAGCTGGGCGACCGCGAGCTGGTCTACTACGGCGAGGTGATCCAGGACGGCCTGCTCGACCTGCTGGACGCGGGCGTCCTGGCGGGCGCGAGCGCGACCTCGCTGGCGCTGTCCGGCGATGGCCAGGACCGCTTCGTCGCCGACCTCGAGCGCTACGCCGCGGACGTCGTCCTCCGCCCCTCTGACGTGTCCAACGGGGCGGAGCTGATCGAACGCTTCGGCGTCGTCGCCGTCAACAGCGCGCTGGAGGTCGACCTGTACGGCCACGTCAACTCCACGCACGTCGACGGGACGCGCGTGATCAACGGGCTGGGCGGCAGCGGCGACTTCAACCGGAACGCACTCGTGACGGTCGCGGTCCTGCCCTCGACCGCCCGCGACGGCGCGATCTCCCGGATCGTCCCGATGGTGCCCCACGTCGACCACACTGAACACGACGTCGACGTCGTCGTCACCGAGCAGGGCGTGGCGGATCTCAGGGGGCGGTCGCCGCTGGAACGCGCCGACGCGATTCGCTCGGTCGCCCACCCCGAGTACCGGCCCGAACTCGCGGCGTACCTCGACCGCGGCGCCGACTTCGGCGGGCACATTCACCAGGACCTCGCGACCGCGCTCGCGTGGCCGACTGCACGCCAGCAGGACCGTGAACCGGAGTGAGCCTCCCTCCGTGACTCGCATCGAGCGACGGAGCCGCGGCCGGCCGAGTCGGACAGTACTATACCGTTGTCCCCGAGTGTACTGACTATGCCACGAATCCCGGTCACTGACGACGCCTCGGTGTTCGTCCAGGACCTCGGCGACGGCCCGGCGGTCCTGTTCCTCCACGGTGGCTGTATGAGCCACAGCGTCTGGGAGTCGCAGGTCTGCGCGCTGGGCGAGGCGGGCTACCGCGTGGTCACGCCGGACCTTCGCGGCCACGGCGACTCCGACGCGCCCGAGAGCCCCTACACCGCGGAGATGTACGCGGCCGACGTCGCGACGATCGCCGACGAACTCACGCTCGACTCGTTCACGCTCGTCGGCTGGTCGCTCGGGGCGACGATCGCGCTCACGTACGCCGGCGAGCACGCCGACCGGCTGGACGGGCTGGTACTCGTCTCCAGCAGCATCTTCGAGCGGCTGGCCCCGGACAACGACCCGGCCGAGTTCGACCTCCCCCTCGAAGCCATGCTCGCGAACCAGCGGCGCAATCGCCCGCAGGGCATGGAACGCTTCGTCGCCGGCATGTTCGCCGACGAGCCCGACGAGTGGGCGCTGCGGTGGCTGTGGGACGTCGGCATGCAGACGCCGATCCGCGTTGCACTGAAAACACTCCGGATCTACGAGGAACCCGACGTCGAGCGCTTCCGCGAGACGCTGCGGACCCTGTCGGTCCCCGGCGCCGTCTTCCACGGCGGGCAGGACCACGCCGCGACCCTGTCGGAAGCCGAATCGATCGCGACCGACCTGCTCTCGGACGGCACCTTCGTCCCGTTCGCGGACAGCGGCCACGTCCCCTTCATCGAAGAGTCGGCGCGCTTCGACGAGCAGCTCCGCGCGTTCCTCGAGACGATCGACCGGTGACCGACCGCCCCTCCCGCGACAGGCGAGCTGTGCACCGGACCCTGGCTGCTGTCCCGATCCCCTGCTACGAAGGCGATAGTATCAAATACAGAGGATAGAACCAATCCTGATGTGTCCGGACGAACAGCTTACCGGTGACGATCGGGGGCAGTTGAAAAATATTTGCGCGAGCCGTGCTGTACTGCGGTAATCTGCGTCGATAACGACCCGCGGGCCGACATCGGCTACCGGACCGGATCTGGTCGGTGGAAATCGGGGTAGTGGCCCACGAGAGGTGGTTTCTCTGGCACGTTCGGAGAGTCGAGTCTATTCGACCGATCACTAGCTCTGATATTACTTGAAAGTGGTAAATTGGCGTACGTATCTGCATTCACCTACTTCTGGTCGCCGAGTGGCACTCACGTCCGAGCGACGTGCGAGCGAGCACCGATTCGGCGGTCGGCCCCGGCACTCAAGCGCCTGGGCGACGATTCGACGGCCGATGTCCATGGACGAGATCGACCTCGCCGACGCGCTCGGTGGCAGTGGGACCGAACTGAAGACGTCGCTGCCGGGCGTGACGGTGACGACGCGACTCACGGACGTCGACGTCGAGGAACTGGAAGCCGTCCACCGCCGCCAGCTGGAGTACGCTCTCGACCGCGCCGAGGACGCGACCGAAGCCACGCGGCTCTGACCGCCCCGCCGCGGGGGGACCGTTTCGGGTGGAACCGCCCCAGATCCACCCCCAGCACTAAATGGCGGGCGACGGTGTGGGGCTGGTAGGCATGGTTAGCTACGAGCGAGACGGGCCCGTCGCGGTGATCGCCATCGATCGCCCGGACGCGAAAAACGCGATCGACCGCGAGACCGCCCGCGCCCTCGGGGAGGCCTGGGAGCGGTTCGAAGACGACGCGGACGCGGCCGTCGGCGTCCTCACCGGCGACGCGGAGACCTTCTCGGCGGGCGCGGACCTGAAGGCGATGGATCTCGAGGACGGCCCGGCGGGCTGGCTCGGGTTCACCCGGACGCAGGTGTCGAAGCCGACGATCGCAGCCATCGAAGGCCACTGCGTCGCCGGCGGGCTGGAGATGGCGCTGTGGTGTGACCTGCGGGTCGCCGGCGAGAGCGCCGTCTTCGGCTGTTTCGAGCGCCGCTTCGGCGTGCCGCTGGTCGACGGGGGTACCCAGCGCCTCCCCCGGATCGTCGGCCAGGGGCGGGCCCTGGAGATGATCCTCACCGGCGAACCCGTCGACGCCCCGCAGGCGCTCGAGTGGGGGCTGGTCAACCGGGTCGTCGACGACGGCGCCGCGCTGGCGGCCGCGACGGAGTGGGCCGAGGAGATCGCCGACTTCCCCCAGCAGACCGTCCGGACCGACCGCGCGGCCGTCTACGACGGCCTCGGCGAACCGCTCGAGCGGGGACTGAAGATCGAGGCCTGGCACGGCCGCCGCTCGCTGGAAACTGCCTTCGAAGGTGCCGACCGCTTCGCCGGCGGCGAGGGGCGCCACGGCGAGGGCATCGGCGATACCGGGGAGTGAGTCAGCGGACCGCGACTGCGTTCACTCGGCGTGCTCGCGCTTCAGCGACAGCGCGGTGCGGTCGAACTCGCAGACCAGTTCTTCCTCTGGCGCGTTCACTTTGAACACCTCGACGTGCATGGTGACGATCCCGCGCTCGCCGTCGCTGGTCTCGCGCTTGTCAGTCACGGTGGACTGCACGCGGATGGTGTCACCGTGGAACACCGGGTTCGGGTGTTCGACCTCGTCGTAGGAGAGGTTCGCGACGATGGTGCCGTCGGTGGTGTCGGGGATCGTCAGCCCGACGGCCAGGCTCATCGTGTACAGGCCGTTGACCAGCCGCTCGCCGAAGTCAGTGTCGGCGGCGAACTCGGCGTCGAGGTGCAGCGGCTGCTGGTTCATCGTCATGTCGCAGAACTGCTGGTTGTCGGCCTCGCTGATCGTGCGGCGCTTGTCGTGTTCGATGGTCTCGCCGACCGCGAAGTCCTCGTAGTATTTCCCTGTCATCGTTTCCCTCGTGTGTTACAGCACCGTTCCGTGTTTCTTGTCGGGGAGGTCCTTCTCGACGGTTTCGTAGAAGGCAAAGCGGTTGGTCAGCTCCTCGCGGAGGTCGCTGGGCGGGACGATCTCGTCGATGACGACCTCGCTGGCCATGCGGTGGACGTCGATGTCCTCGCGGTACTCCTCGCGCAGCTCCGCTTCCATCTCCGCTCGCTCGTCTTCGTCGTCGATCTCGGCCAGCTTGCGGGCGTAGACCGCGTTGATGGCGGCCTCGGGGCCCATGATGGCGATCTCGCCGGAGGGCAGCGCGATCGTCGACTCGGGGTCGTAGGCCGGCCCGGACATGGCGTAGATGCCCGCGCCGTAGGCCTTCCGGACGATCACCGACTGTTTGGGCACGGTGGCCGAGGAGGTCGCGTAGATCATCTTCTTGCCCTGTTCCAGAATGCCCTCTTTCTCGACCTGCGAGCCGGCCATGAACCCGGGCGTGTCGCAGAGGTACAGCAGCGGGACGTTGTAGGCGTCGCAGGTCCAGACGAACTGGGCGGCCTTCTCGGCGGCGTCCGGGAAGATCGCGCCCGCGCGGTGGTTGGGCTGGTTGCCGACGATCCCGACGGGTCGGCCGTCGATGCGGGCGAACGCGGTGACGATCTCCTGGCCGTACTCGGGACGCAGCTCGAGCGTCGAGCCGGCGTCGACGACGCGGTCGATCACGTCGAACATGTCGTAGCCCTTGTTGGGCGCCTGTGGGACGATCGCGTCGATGGCTTCGGGCGACTTGGCGGGCGCCTGGCCCTCGGTTCGGGGCGGCTTCTCGTCGCTGTTGTCCGGGAGATAGGTGATGAGCTGGGCGACGAGTTCGCGGGCGTGTTGCTCGTCCTCGGCGATCAGGTCGGCGCTGCCGGAGTACTGGGCGTGGATCTCCGGGCCGCCCAGTTCCTGCAGGTCGATCTCCTCGCCGGTGACCATCTCGACCATGCGCGGGCTCGCGATGGCCATGGCGCTGACGTCCCGGACCATGATGGTGAAGTCCGCGAACACCGGCGTGTAGGCCGCGCCGGCGATGCAGGGGCCGTACAGCACGCAGATCTGCGGCACGCGCCCGGAGAGCATCGAGTGGTTGTAGTAGTACTTGCCGATGCCCTCCCGGTTGGCGAAGAAACCGGTCTGCTGGTCGATCCGGCCGCCCGACGAGTCCATCAGGTACAGCACCGGCCGGCCGGTCTTGAGCGCGCGCTGTTGCATGCGCAGGAACTTCTCGACGCCCTTGGCGGCCATGCTCCCGCGCTTGACCGTGTAGTCGTTGGCCATGAAGTGCAGGTCCCGGCCCTCGAACGCCGCGGCGCCGGTGATCAGGCCGTCGGCGGGCAGCCGGTCGTCGTCGTCGAAGGCCGCGAACTTTCCGTCCTCGAACAGGCAGTCGTCGTCGAACCACAGGTCGATGCGGTCGCGGACGAACAGCTTGCCCTGGTCGGGGAGTTGCTCCTTGTACTTCTCCGGCCCGCCTTCGAGGATCTCCTCGATCTCCTCGCGGAGGGCCCGCTCGCGCTCGGTCGGGCCGAGGTCGCTTTCGGGTGCCGACGCGGCACCGTCCGCGGCGGCGTCGTTACCGTCGTAGGCAGCGCTGATCTCGTCGCCGTCGGCCGTGAGGACGGTCACGTCGTCGCGGTAGTGCTCCGACAGCGCCTCGGCGATGGCCTGTGCCTCCTGGTCGGTCGCGTCGTTCGAGATGGTGATGCGCATCGCTCAGTAGGACTTGGGGAAGCCGAGCTGCTGGCTGATGTGGTTGTACGCCATCTGCTGGGAGACCGGCGCCAGCCGCGTGAGGTTGACCTCGCGCCACCAGCGCTCGACGTCGTACTCTTTGGCGTAGCCCCAGCCGCCGAACGCCTGCATCGACTGCTTGACCGCCTCGATGCCGGCGTCGACGGCCGTCGCCTTCGCGACGTTGGTCTCGTAGCCGCACTCCTCGCCCTGGTCGTAGAGCCAGGCGGCCTTCTCGCGCATGAGCGCCGCCGTCTCCATGCGGGCGTAGGCCTTCGTGATGGGAAACGAGACGGCCTGGTGGGTGCCGATCGGCGCGTCGAACACCTCGCGGTCGTTGGCGTACTGGATCGCCGTGTCGGCCGCGAGCCTGCCGATGCCGGTCGCGGCCGCCGAGAAGCCGATGCGCTCGGGGTTGAGCATGTCGACCAGCGCCCACCACCCCTCGTCTTCCTCGCCCAGCAGGTTCTCGGCGGGGACGCGGACGTCCTCGACGAACACCTCGCAGGACTTGGAGTAGTTGATCCCGTGTTTGGCGATGGGCGAGACGCTGATTCCGGGGTCGTCCATGTCGACGACGAACAGGCTGATGCCGTCGGTGCCGCGCTCGACCTCCTCGCGCGGGGTCGTCCGCGTCACGAGGATGATGTTGTCCGCCCGATCCGAGAAGGTGATCCACGCCTTCTGGCCGTTGAGGACGTACTCGTCGCCGTCCTTCTCGGCGCGGGTGGCGACGTTCAGCGTGTTCGTCCCCGCCTCGGGCTCGGTGATGCCGATCGAGAAGTTGCGCTCGCCCGCGGCGATGTCGGGCAGGTACCGCTCTTTCTGTTCCTCGGTGCCGTTCTCGCGGATGCCGACGGCGGCCATGCCGCCGGTCAGCACCAGGTACCAGGTGCCGGCCATGCCACAGCCCTCCGCGCAGAGAGTCTCCATGGCCAGGCCCATCTCCTGCATGCCCATGTCGGCCCCGTCGTAGGCCTCGGGGACCAGCAGGCCCTGGAAGCCGGCCTCGGCGAGCTCGTCCCAGAAGCCCTGGGCGAACGCCTCGTTCTCCTCCTTCTCGCGCCAGTACGCCGGTCCGTATTCGCTGGCGATCGATTCGGCCGTCGACCGGATCATCGATCGCTCCTGTGTGTCTCGAAAGTCCATGAGTGCTGTATCGCGTCGGGTCCGTCTTCAGTCACGCGGTGTGGTGTCGTCTCGCACTCCGCGGCGTCGCCCCTCCGCTCGACCGGCGTGGCGTCGGTCCCCACCGACCGCCCCCGTCGCTCGGGTCGGCGGTCGTCGCCGCGTCGTCGCGGGCCCCCGGACGCGCCGAGCGCGTACCGTTCGCGTCTCACACACTCTGGAGCGGGGGACCAAATGCGTATCGGGTGCGCCTGCTACGGCTCGAGGTGGCGGGCGATGACGGTCTTTTGGATCTCGGAGGTGCCCTCGTAGATGGTCGTCACCTTGGCGTCGCGGTAGTAGCGCTCGACGTCGAAGTCCGTCGTGTACCCGTAGCCGCCGAACACCTGGACCGCCCGCTGGGAGACGTCGACGGCCGTCTCGCTGGCGAAGTACTTCGCCATGCTTGCGGCCTGCGGGTCGAGGCCGTCGTCGTTGCGCCGCGCCGCGTCGCGTGCGAGCAGCCGCGCCGCCTGGACGTCGGTCTGCATGTCCGCGAGCTTGTGGGCGATCGCCTGGTGCTCGATAATCTCCTTGCCGAACTGCTCGCGGTCGTGGGCGTAGGCGATCGCGTCCGAGAGCGCGGCCTGGGCGACGCCGACGGCCTGGCTGGCGATGGCCACCCGCCCGCCGGTGAGAATCGAGAAGGCCGCCGCGAGCCCGCGCCCGACCTCGGTCAGGCGGTTCTCGGCCGGGATGCGTGCGCCGTCGAACACTAGCGTGGTCGTGTCGCTGGCGCGCAGGCCCAGCTTGTCCTCTTTCTTGCCGACGTCCAGCCCCGGGGTGTCCTTCGGGACGAGGAACTGCGTGACCGTGTCGGGGTCGTCGCGGTCGGTCTTGGCGAACAGCACGACCACGCCCGAGCGCTCGCCGTTGGTGATCCACTGTTTGGTCCCGTCGATCACGTACTCGTCGCCTTCGCGGCGGGCCTGGGTGGTCATCTGGGCGGGGTTCGAGCCGGCCTCTGGCTCCGAGAGCGCGAACGCGCCGACGGGCCGGCCCGTCGCCATCTCGGGCAGCCACGCCGCGCGCTGCTCGTCGCTGCCGAACGCCCGGATGCAGGCGGTCGCCAGGGCGTGCACGGACAGCGCGGTCGCCACGGCCAGGTGGCCCGCGGCCAGTTCCTCGTAGACGATCGACTGCGTGAGGCCGTCGGCGTCGAAGCCTCCGTACTCCTCGGGGACGGTCAGCCCCGTCAGGTCGAGGTCGGCCAGCCCGTCCCAGACGTCCTCGGGGAACTCCTGGGCGGCGTCCGCCTCGTCGACCGCCGGGCGCACTTCCTCGTCGATGAACTCCCCGACCGTCTCCCGGATCAGTTCCTGCTCGCTCGTGAGCTCCATGGGTCCGGGGTTCGCACGCCGGGGGCTTAACGACCGGCACCGCCCGTGGCCGCCAGCGCACCGGACCGTGCCTGTCGGGCGATCAGGTCGCGACCCGACGATCGTTCTCTGCCAGTGACCAGTCTCGGTCTGGTGCCCAGGTGAGTAGTGCGCTCGCGGTACTCGAACGCGGGGGATCGCTTGATTTGGTATGCCAACTCACCCCAGAGTAATACTATAACGCTCCGTGAGCTATCCGCTGGTACTCGTGAAGAAACAAGAGCTCATCCACCTCCACGGGCTGCTCGCCCAGGTGGAAGACCACTACGAGCGCGAAACCGGCCGCGATGTTGTGCACGAACAGTACACGACACTTGGCGTCCAGCCGACGTCGATTCACAAGTCGAAAACCGAACACAAGGAGGCGGTCTTCGCCCTGGTTCGGGGCCTGACCGAGACGATGGAATCGGACGACGACGCGCGGGTCACCGCGTCGGCCGACTGACGCTTCTCTCGGACGCCACTTCTACCCGTTCACGCACGTTCGCCGCGAGCGACGCGTCCGGGGTTCACCGCACCCCCACGGCTGCGGGCCACGATTGCACGGTTTGGACACGGTGAAGGTAAGCGTCCGGCGCCAGGCGTGCGGGCCGACGCTCACTCCGTGACGGACACGTCGAGGCGCACGTGCTCCGGCGAGTCGTCGCCGGCCTGCCGGAGCGTCGGCGTCCCGGCCCGGGTGTAGGTCACGGTCAACCGGTAGGTGCCGGGCTCGAGCGCAGTCCCCGCGAACAGGAGCGCGGCCGTCCCGTCCAGCGACCGTGCGAGCGCGACGCCACTGACGCCGGTGAACGCCGACGCCGGGCGGTGCCGTCGTTCGTGGCGGACGCCGGCGGGGCCGACGACCCGGAGCGTGGCACCAGTCGTCGGCAACTGGGGCTCTCTGGCGGCCCTGACGGCTGCGATCCCGGCGCCGGTGCGGTCGGGGGCGTCACCGGCGTAGAGGCGCAGTTGCGCCCCGGCCGGGTGGACCTCGCCGTCGGCGAAGGCGTGGTAGGGACACCACTGGTCGGCCGCGGCCGTCACGGCCACCTCGTGGAAGTTCGCGCCGACGTTCGCGCGGCAGTACGGCGCGATCGCGCCCGCGTCGATGGCGTCGTCGCGGACGCTGAACAGCTCGACGCCGTCGAGGGAGCCCGTGAACCGGTCGCCAGCGCAGTCGACGGTGAGGACGTACTCCCGGCCGGGTTCGAAGGCCACGTCGTCGTGCCACAGCGGCACCGTACGGCCGTCGGTCTGGCGGTCGAACCGGCGGTAGCCCCGCTCGCTGTCCATCGAGAACCGGTAGTAGTTCTCCTCGTCGCGGACGCGCACCAGCACGCCGATGGCGTCGTCGTCGTCCGAGCGCAGCCGGACCGTCACCCGGCCGTCGCGTATCGTCTCTTCGCTGCGCAGGAACGTCCCCGGTTCGCCGTAGGGGGCGCCGTGGAAGCCGTAGATGTTGCTGCGCTGGCGCAAGGTTCCGTCGCTCACCGACCAGTCCGACGTCCGCGTCGTCTCCGGCGGCTCGTCGACGACCGTCCAGCCAGGAAGCGTCTCGTCGGCGAACGAGTCGCGAAACAGCTCGCCCCGCCAGGCCGACTCGTGAACGGCGGCGGTCGTCACCGTCACCGGTTCGTCGCCGTCGACCAGGGGACCGAACGCGCCCGGCGCACCGCCGGGATCGGCCACCGCACAGACGGGGACGTCGTCGACGAACGCCCACAGCGTGTCCTCGCGCGCCTCGACGCGCAGGGCCAGCGGGTCGTCCGCGGGGGTATCCACGTCGTCGCGCCACAGGACGTCGTACCCGCCGACGTCGTAGCGGACGAGTTGCCGCCCGTCGGGCCCGACGACGAAGCGGTAGCCCCCGTCGCCGTGCTCGCGGAACGCCAGCCCGACGGCGTTCCCGCCCCGCCGCTCGACGGCGACCGACCACACCGCCGTCGCGGGGAATCGTTCGTCGACCGGGACGGTCGCTGGCGCGACCGTCGGGTCGATCCGGAGCGCGCCCTCGCCCGTCCGGCGGACGCCCCCGTCGACCGGCCGGTAGGCGTCGAGCCCGTCGCCCGTCATCGGATCGACGAACAGCGGTGCTTCGAGCGCGGGTCCGTACCCCGTCCCGCCGCGGCGGAACTCGACGCGGTGGTCGGTGAGGTCGGTCGCGCCGTCCAGGAGGACGCCGACGGCCTCGTCGGCGCCGTACGTCACGTCCGTGACCTTCACGCCGTCGGGGGTGACCGCGGCGGGGCTCGGATCGGAGGCGTGGCCGACGTCGACGGTCGTCCGCGCCCAGTCGATGGGTTCGGGGCTCTCGAGGAGTAGCGCCCGCGCCCCGCCGTCCCGCTCGACCACCGTCGCTTCGACGCGGTCGGGCGTCACGGTCCCCGGCCGATCCAGGGCGGCGATCGCCGCCTCGACCGCCCGGGCCTCCTCGCCGGTGGGCGGCCCGTCCGCGTCGGCGATGGCCACGCGCGCAATCGCGTCCAGCGCCGTCGTCGCCGTCGCCGTCCACGTCTCGTCGGCGAAGCTGCCGAAGTGGTGGGCGGCGTTGGCGAAGCGCGACGTGGTGAACGAAAAGCGGTAGGCCACCGGAGCCGCGGTGGAGACGTCGTCGACGCGGACCGCGCCGAAGCGCGCCGGGCCGGCAGCGTGCAGGGCCACGCCACCCTGTGTCGGGCCGTCGATCGCGGCGGCGAACACGGGATCGCCGTCCTCGAACACCCGGATCTCGGTGCCGACGGCCTCGACCGCGACCGCGTAGGGACGGCCGTCGGTGACCGGCGTCCCGGACACGCGTTCGAGGACCGTCGACGCCGTGCCGTCGTCGTGGACGAGCCGGCGCTCGTCGGCGCTGGCGTCGAGTTCGTAGCGGACGTGCCCGCCGTCGGCCGTCCGGCGAACCACGAGCCCGGCGGTCGCGTCGGGGGCGTCGACGGTCACCGTCGTGGCCGCGCGGTAGTCGGTCCACGTCTCGGGGGCGGGCGCGCCCGGGGTCGGCTCGCGGACCCAGCAGCTGTACTCCTCGGGAGCGGCGCCCGTGCTCGCAGTCTGGCGGACGACGCCGCGGCCGGGGATCGACCACCGCGAGCGGTCGAACGACGGGTCGCCGTCGATCGCGATCGTGCCCGCGCCAGCGTCGACGGCCGTGATCCGGAAGCGCTTCTCGCCGGCTGCCGCGGCGAAGCGGACGACGTCGGCGTCCGGCTGTACGCCCGACAGGTCGGCGGCGACGAAGGTCGGGTCGGAACCCGCCGGCGCGTCGGGGTCGCGCACGCGCAGGCGGAAGCCGTCGCCCGCGGGCTGGGCGTCACTCCCGCTGCGCTCGGGGTGGCCCTCGACGGTCCAGTCGCCGGCCGTCCGCCCGCTGTGTTCCTCGCGCCAGGGGGGCGATCCGCCGTCGTACGCCGCGTCGCCGAAGGGCTCGCGCAGCAGCCGGGGGAGCAGGCGGGCCTCGTACACCTCGTCGGCGTCGAGCACGCCGAGGCCGACGGACGCGTCGAGGCGGTCGTCGCGGGCGACCACGGCCTCGTCGATTCCGACGCAGTCGCTCCGGTCGATCGCCCGGAGCCAGTAGTCCCGGGCCAGGTCGGATCCGCGCTTGGACTGGGTGTCCCACTGGTCGTCCGCGACGGCGAGGCGGCCGTCGGGCCGTCGCGCAGGCTCGTTGTTGCGGTCGAACAGCACCAGCGCGAGGTCGCGGCCCGCGCGCCAGTAGAGGGCGTCGACGAATGGCCGCTCGAAGCGCACGCCGACGTCGGCGGCGCGGTAGACCGGCCGCGGCAGGTCGGGACGCTCGCCCCGCGCCGGGAGCGTCTCCGGGACCGTCCCCCGGACGTACCGCGTCAGATCGCCGAGGCCGCTGTCGAACTGCGCGGGATCCCTGCCCGCGGGCGTCGAGAGCGTCCCGAGCGCCGGCGGGCCGTCGGTCCGGAAGTACGCGTACGCCGTGGTCGCGTGCTCTTCGCCGTACCAGTCGAAGTCGCCGCGGCCCGAGGCCCGAACCGTCGTCTCGACGGCGATCCGGTAGGTCGCGTGCGCGTCGAACACCGCCCCGTCGTCACCGAGGCGGGCGATCTGTTCGCGGAGCGCGCGCTCGCGGGCGGTCTCGAACGCCCCGACGTCCGCGAGGTCGCCCGTCGAGGCACACACCGAACACAGCGCGAGGTCGCCCAGCCCCGACGCCGCGCTCACGTCGAGATCGGCCCCGACGAGCACCACCTGGTCGAGCGTCCCCTCGCGGCTCGTGACGACGAGGCGCTGGCGGCCCGCCGGCGACAACGCCGAATCGGCGACGGGCTCGCCGGTCGAGTCCGTGCCCACGAGCCCGACGGCGTCGCAGTGCTTGTCCGGGACGACCGAGACCGCGACCGATTTGCGGGGTTCCGGGAGGTCGATCGCGAGGCACTGGACGACCTGGCCGGACTCGGGCGGTTCGATGCCGACGACGAGCGCGCGCTCGGGCCCGTCGGCGGTGGGGACGTCGCGGATCGCGGGCGGGTCGACCGGCTCGGTCGCGACGTGGCGGAACAGGGGCCAGTCGGCCGCGCCGTCGCGCGCGATCCGCGTGACCGGCAGGCCCTGCATCCGGGCGTCGCTCACGGTAACGTCGGCGGTCGACAGCCCGGCGAAGTCCCAGCAGTCGCGCTCGCCGAGACAGGGGTAGGCGCCCGCGCGCTCGCCCATCGCGTCGCCCCAGTCCCCGCCCGTGTGGCGGACGTAGTCGAACGGGTTGGCCGACGACAGCGTCAGCTTGGTGTTGGCCATCGGCGGGTCCGCTCCCTCCCGGCGATCGCTGTCTGGCAGCGTCGGCACGGGCGCCCACGAGCCGTGGACGTCGGGGAGGGGCTCCCAGCCGTCGGCCACCTGGCGCTCGACGCGGACGTCGGCCAGCCCGTAGCGCACGTCGACCGGCCCCTCGTTCGCGGCGGGATCGCCGATGCGGACCGTCGCGGGTTCGACCCGGTGGGCGTTCTCGCCGATCGGGTCGGGCGTGCCGTCGTCGACGGCGAGGACGTCGTACCCGTCGTCGTGGACCGAGGCCGCGAAGGCGAGCTGCGGCCGGCCGTCCAGCGGGACGACGGGGCAGTCGTCGCTTGGTGGCGGGGACGGGTCGTCGCTGACGGCCAGCGGCCAGGTCGCGCTCACGAGCTCGTGGCCGACGGCGATCTCGCGGAGGGGCTCGGGGATCGTCGGCACCTCCGGCCGTGGCCCCCACTCCAGCGTGACGGTCGCGCTGGGATCCGGGAGGAACCCGGGGAGTTCGAGCGCGACGTGGAACCTCCCGAGGAGGTGGAAGGGATCGAACACCTCGGCGTCGATCGACGCGTCGAGGCTGATCCCGGCGCCGAAGCCGAACGCGTGCACGCGGACGGCGCCCCTGGCGGCGACGCTGCCGGTGAAGTGCGCCGGGTCGAACGAGAGGACGGCGTCGCCCGAGAGCCAGGCGTCCAGGTCGACGCCGAGCGGGCCGTACGAGTAGTGCGCGTCGTAGCCGTACCACGCGCCCAGCGCGAGCTGGCGCGGGTCGAGCATGACGTAACCGTTCGACTCGAACAGCGAGAAGGTCCGCGCGCGGACGCGCTTCTCGCGTGGTTCCTTGCGGCCGATGTAGACGTGCCACGCCGTCGGGTCGTTCAGCGCGTAGAACGCCTCGACGCTGGCGCCCGCGTCGATCAGCTCGCCGCCGTCGCCGTAGCGGTACCGGGCGTCCAGCCCGAACGTGAACGTCCCGGCCTGCCCGTCGAGCACCGCCAGCGCCGAGAAGTTCGGCTCCCCGGCGTCGAGTGCCGAGCGCTCCTGCAGGACGGTCGCCTCGCCGTTGAGCAGGACGGTCGGTCCCGGGAACGCGATCACGAGCAACAGGTTCCCCGAGAACGCGAAGCCGTTGTCCGAACCCGTCCCCAGCGTCACGCCCGCGCCGAACGCCATGGCTCCTTCGTGGGCGGGCCACTTCGGCGGGTGGCCGTCGAACGACGCGGCGCCGGCCGGCCGCCGGTGGTACCAGCTGTCGACGCCCGCCTTGCGGGTGAACCACTTCTCGCCGTCGGAAAGCGCCGGCGCCATGTTCTGAGCGTACAGCCCCTCGACGCCGTACAGCGACAGCCCCGTGGCGAACAGCGGGATGCCGGTCGGGAGGTCGGCGCCCAGCGAGACCGCGAAGTACGTGTACTCGTGGCCGGCCTGCTCGCGCGTGCCGACGACGAGCTTCCCGTCGACGGCGACGTCCAGCGCCAGGAGGTCGAGTTCGATGTCGCCCTCGAAGCGGTGGTCGACGGCGCCGTCTTCGAGCGCCCGCTCCCGGTAGGAGACCGCCCCCTTGAACCGGACGGCGTCCGGAATCTCCAGCTCGACGCCGATTCCCTCGAAGGATATCGTCGGCGCTTCGCCGGCGTGTGGCCCCTCGTCGAACCAGGTGACGCGCAGGCCGTCGACGCTGGCGCCGGCGGCGAGTTCGTCGACGAACGCCACGGCCCCGTTGAGGCCGAGCCACTTGCTGCCGTCGTCGTTGCGACCGAGGCCGAAGGCGGTGATCTCGAACGTAGCCCCGTAGCACTCCACGCTGTACTGCTCGGGGAGGTCGAGCCAGCCGCCCGCGACGTTGACGTGGCCGTCGGCGTCGACGGTCAGCGCGTCCACCCGGACGCCGGGGGCGTCGGGGAGCACCTTCGGGGTCACCGTTCCCGAGAGCGTGACGGCGGGCGCGTCAGCGGTCGTGAACTCGAGCCCGTCGAGTTCGAGCGTGAACGCGTCGGCGTCGACGGTCACCAGGCCGTCGTCGTCGTCGAGCGCGGCCGTGATCGAGCCGTCGCCGGCGACGCCCGCGACGAGCCCCACCGGACCGTCGAAGAAGGGCAGTCCCAGCGTGCCGCGAATTGAGGCGCCGGTCAGCGCCGTCTCGCGGAACTCGATGGCGACCTCGCGGAGGCCGAAGTCCATGCCGAACAGTTCGCCGTCGGCGTCTCCCGGGTGCCACTCCCCGGAGACGGTGCCCGTGATGCCACCGCCGCCGACGTGGAAGTCCTCGAACGCGAGGTCATCGGGCGCGCCCGGGACGTCGAGGTCCGCGGGCAGGTGGAGCGCGAGGTTCTCGAAGACGACGCCGCGCCAGGCGGGATCGAGTCCGAGGTCGGCCGAGGCGTCCAGCCCCGTCGTCTCCGAGAGGTCCACCGCGACGGTCCCCTCGATCACCAGCCCGGTGTCGCCGATCATCGCCGGCTCGATCGTGAACTCGTTGGTGCCTTCGAAGGAGACATCGAAGTCCTGATCGACGGTGACGCCGCCGCCGAAGTCCAGTTCGACGTGCTCGCGGGCTGGGTCGGGCTCCCAGCCGTCGTCGCCTTCGACCACGGGCGTGAACCACTCGCGGGATAACCGCAGGCGGACGCTCCCGCCGGCGGTGATCGCGCTCGCGTCGCGGTGGAACTCCGCGCCGACCGTCACGGACGGCGCCGCCGGTCCGCCGAAGACGAGCTCCATGCCGCCAAGACCGGGTAGTTTCGTGGCGAACTCCTCGTCGGTGCCGAACGTCAGGTCGATCCGGCCGACCTCGGTGGTCTCGTCGTAGGACTCGTCGTACGCGAAGACGAGCGTCCGCGCGAACACGTCGCGGAGGTCCTCCGTCGGGAGGAACCGCGACAGCGGGAGGCTCGCCGGGTCGTACAGCTGGAGCAGCCGGAGTGGGGTCGACTGGTCGGGGACGTCGGCGCTCATTCGGGCACCGCCGGCCCCGCCTCGGGATCGTAGACGCTCAGCCGCGACATGATCTCGACCGGCGGGGGTCCCGGATCGGCGCGGATGCTCGCCGGCGGCACGCGCTGGAGGTCCCCCTCGTCGTCGTTCAGCGCCTGCTTGAACCGGGGCAGGGCGGTCGCGATGTCCAGCAGCGACGAGTGGTCGGCCAGTTGCATGTGCTCGGCCCAGACGCGCGCCCGGAGGTCCGGCACCAGTTCGCCGTCGGCGTCGACCAGGCCCACGTGGATCTCGGTGTCGTTCGTGTGCGAGCGGCGGTTGACGTTCGCCGAGCCGACCGCAGCGTACTCGTCGTCGACGACGAGCAGCTTCGCGTGAACGGCCTGGGAGGCCGGCACGCCGATCATGAAGTCGCCGCTGCCCCGTTTGCTGGCCTTGTCCTTGAGGTAGTACGATCCGAGCGACCGGAGGTGTCGGCCAACGGCGTCCAGCGGGCCGGGGGCGCCGCCGAGGATCGAGCTGCCGCCGATCCGGGCGTTCGTCATGACGATCACGTCGACGCCGTCGGCCAGCCGCTCGCCCAGTTGGTAGAACAGGCTCGCCTCGCGCTCGACGTCGGTGTAGTCGTAGGTCGCCTGCATGGGGTAGTTGTTGACCTCGTCGCGCGGCGGCTTCTCACAGGCCGGCGGGTAGCCGGACGGGATGAAAAACTGGTCCTCGACGAAGACGTACTGTTCGGCCCTCTTGATCGCCTTCAGGTAGGCCGCCCAGATGGTGAACTCCCCTTCGTCCCAGTCGGCCCAGGAGTACGAGAGAAACGGCGAGATGCCGTAGGTCTCCAGTACCTGCACGGCGACGCTGCCTGAAGCGGTCGCCTTCGCGGCCGGCGTCTGCAGCGTCGGCGGCGGCTGGCTCAAGTAGACGTCCTGGTAGATGTTCCTCCAGAGCGTGTGCTGGAGGGGGTACTTGAGGTTCCCGAAGGCGTCGTCCCGGGTCGGGTCGTTCCAGCGGCGCTCGAACACCGACTGGATCTCCTGGACGGCCGGGCCCTCGAGTTCGACGCTGACCTCGTGGTTGACGTTCCGGGCGGCGATCCAGATGTCCGCCGACCCGACGAGCGCGGTGTGGGCGCTCGGCGTCTTGAACACGGTGAACTTCGCGTGCGCCGAGCCGGCCGACGGGTAGCGCGTGTCGACGGCCGCGGTGTCCGAATCCAGGTCGTAGACGTACTCGATGATGGCGTCCATGTTCGTCGCGTGCTGGCTGAACATGAGGTAGGTCTCGACGCCCGCCTGTTTGGCGTCCGACAGCAGCGTCTTGGTCTTCGTCGCCGCGTCCCCGCGCGTGGTCTCGATGTCCTCGATGGTCCAGCCGGCGTGCAGCAGCGTCGAGTCCGTCGGGGCGGCCGACTGCCCGTTGACGAGGTCGGCCACCTGCTGCCCCCAGTACTGGACGATGTGTTCGCCGCCGACCAGCGGGCGGACGACGTTGCCGGTGGTATACCGTTGCAGCGCGCTGTTGGGGTGGCGGCGGACCGGTGGGTAGTCGCTCTTGCTGGCGCTCGACGGGTCGACGAACCACTCCCGGGCCAGCGCGTCGACGTCGGTCACGGGTTCCCTCCGGCCGGCTGGACCGCGACCGGCGTCGGACTGGTCGCCTGCCGGCCGCGTTCGTCGAGGACGCGCAGTCGGTACCGGACCGCCTCGGTGGGGGTCGCGGCGGCGTCGAGGTACAGCGTCTCGTCGGTGAGCCAGGCCGAGCGGGGCTCGAACCCGTTCCCGGTCGGGCCGGGGGCGGCCTCGACCAGGACGGACTGGCCGGCGGCTGCGGCCCAGGCTAGCCTGACGGCGGGGCGCCACACCTCGTCGGCCGGCGTGGGGTCGCCGTACGGCTGTGTCGCGCTGTCCGGCCCGACGCGCACCCACTCGGCCGTCGGCGTCGGGGGCGTCGGCGGCGTCGTATCGAACGCCCGGCCGGCGACGGGACTGGACGGCGTCGAGGCGTTGTCGGCGTCGTCGACCGCGAGGACGCGGTAGTGCCAGTCGACGCCGGCGGCCCGATCGTCGTCGGTCCAGACGATGGCGGCGCCGTCGCGTCGCCCGCCGACCAGCGGGTCGCCGTCGGTCTGGATCGGGATGGAGAGCGTCGCCACCGCGTCCATGAGCCGGACGTCCCGCACGGCGTCGGCGTCGGCGGTCCGGTAGACGCGGTACGCCGCCAGGTCGGGGCTCCGGACGACGTTCCAGCGGAGGGTGAGCCGGCGGTCGCCGGCCTCGGCATCGTCGGGGTGGCCCGCGGTGATCGCGGTGACCACCGGTGTCTCGGGCGCAACGCCGTCGCGGGCGCGCGTCGGCGGCGTCGGGTCGCCCAGGGTCCGCCCGCGGTTGTGCGCGGCGTCGACGGTGCCGAGGCGGTAGACGTAGCGGTTGCGCGCGCAGCCGTCGAAGGCGTCGAGGTACGCGCAGAGGTCCTCACCCGGCGGCATCGAATCGGGGACGCCGTCGACACCCGGCAGCGTTCCCGGGCCGGGATCGCCCGGCTCGAAGTCCGGACCGCGGACGTTCGGCGCGGCCGCCGCCGTGAGGGGTTCGGCGGTCAACTGCACGAACGCCGCCTCGTTGCCCGGCAGAGCGGCCAGCGTCTGCAGCGCGTCGGGTTCGAGGGCATCGTAGACGGTCGCGGCCGCCGCGAACGAGACCGCGTCGTCGAGGTCGGTGGTCAGCGCCGTCTCGATAGCCGACCGACGCTGGCGCTCGGCGGGGTCCTCGCCCCGGAGCGTCGCCGGGAAGTACGCGACTGCGCCCGCGTCGAGGGCGAACGCCCCGTCCTGGTGGCGGCGCTCCCAGTCGACGCGGAACAGCGTGCGGTCCATCGCCCGGTAGACGTGGACGGCGACGCCCTCGGGCGGGCGCTCCCACCGGACCGTGTAGTACGATTTCGACTCGTAGTCCGGGCGCGTCGCCCAGTCGAGTTCGGCCGGGAGCGGCGCCATCGCGGGCGGAGCGGGCGGGTCGCGGTGGGGCCGTGCGACCGGGGCCGGCCCGCCCACGTCGCCGACGAGCGGCCCGTCGTCGGCGTCGATCCGGGCGCAGACGCCGACGTTGGCGTGGACGACCGGGGACTCGCCGGGGCCGACGCCGGGGTCGAACGCGCCCCCGTCCGCGCCCGGGGCGGGAACGATCGTCTCGTAGCCGCGGTCGCCGTCGGCCGTCCGAGCCTCGGGCAGGTCCTCGGCGATCGACACGTCGTCGACCTGGACGGCCCAGGCGTCGGCCGCGGTGTAATCGGTGCTGGCGGGGTGGTCGATCGCGTAGGCGACCGCCTCGCGGTTCTCGCGGGCGGGCGGCGCGTGGTACGGTCGGTCGAGCCGGAGCCGCTCGGCCGATTCCACGGCCGCCACGGTGTATGTCTCGCCGGTCGCGGCCAGGCGGAGCGGCCGGCCGGCCAGCGCGTCGGTCCAGCCGGTGTCGGTGCCGGTCACGCGGTCGTCGCCGTCGATCACGGTGGCGGTCCCCCGGCTGTAGACGGCCGGAACGGCGAGCGCGCAGTCGACGCCCGCGACGGGGACGAGCGGGCCGTCCGGCCCCTCGCGGGGCAGTACATCGACCCAGAGACCGCTGCCGCCGCCGCTGTCGACCACGGTGAACTGCGCGCCGGCGACGTGGAGGGCGGTGCCAGCGAACGCGCCCGCGGGGAGCGGAGCGGCCGCTCCGTCCGCGGGATCGACGGTGTGGTGCAGCGACGTCGTCACCCGGATCGTCTCGGCGCCCTCGTTGACCGCGACGACCGAGCCGGGGTGGCTGTTGAGCGAGCCCGGCTGGACGAGACACTCGAAGGCGTCGGTCTCGGGCGCGGCCGCCTCACGGGCGGCGGGCCAGGCCCACCGGATCCGCAGGCCGACCTGCGACCCGTTGTCCTCCCACCAGGCCTGTGCCTGTGCGTCGTCGTCGGTCGCGGGGTCCTGGGGGTCCAGCACGGCCGCGGTCACGCCCGTGGGTGGCGGCGGCGGGAGCCGCGCCCGGAGTTCGACCGCGAACCCGGGGGCGGCGGGGTGGGTCGGGTCGGTGGCCGGGCGGTCGGTGTCGGGGTCGTGCCAGGCACCGGGGTCGCTGCGGTCGGTGTGGCGGCCGAACAGGTCGACGCCGGAGACGCGGTAGCTGTACCACCCGGCCGGCCGACGGCCGTCGACGGCGTGGATCGGTGCGCTCGGCCAGCCCGGGACCGTCCCCGCGCGGTCGCCGTCGGCGACGAGGATCGGCTCGGCGTCCTCGAGGAAGTCGGCGTCCGACCCCTCGGTGCCGACCGGGTCGTAGGCGTGGGGCGCCGGGGCGTGGTCGCCGGGATCGTCGCCGAGGTCGTCCCGCCAGAGGTAGTAGGCGGCGGGTGCGTCGCTCGGGAGGCGCCCGTCGACGCGGTCGCGCTCCCAGGCGAGCCCGGCGGCGTATCGATCGGGGTCGGTGCCCGTCGCCGTCGACGGCGGGAGGTCGTACGCGACGACGCTGGTCGGGGCCGCCGGTGCGGGCGGGTCGGTCTCGCCCCTGGTCAGGTCCGAGAGCAAGAAGGCGTCGACGTAGTCGGAGGCGGCGGCCAGCAGCAGGTCCTCGACGAACGTCACGAACCCGCTCGGGTCGCCGTCGCCGACGTCCAGGGCGTTCACGAGGAGGTCGACGACGCCCGTGCGATCGGCGACGAGCAGGTAGTCGTACGCGACCCCCGGTTCGGCGGTCTCGTCGATCCAGTAGGTGCCCAGCAGCTGGCTCATCGCCGGATCGACGCTGGCGACCGCGAGCGTCTCCAGGGGGTACTGTGCGGGCAGCGTCGCCGATCCCGCGCCCGCGTCGCCGCCGGCGGCTGCCACGCCGACGAGCCGTGAGCCACGGGCGTCGTCGTGGGACGCGCCCGCGTGCGGTCGTGCGAGTTCGAGCTCCGTTGGACCGACGACGCGCTCGATCCGCTCGACCGCCCGCTCGTAGAGGGCGTACGCGAACCCCCCGCTGGGGGCGTCCGGGCCGACGTATGGGCGATCGACTTCGAGCGTCGTGGCGTCGGCGACGCCGGCCACCTCGTAGCGCGTGCGCTGGTCGCCGACCGCCAGCACGGTCCCGACCAGCCGCTCGCCCCAGTCGGTGCCCCGGCCCGTCACGGTCGTCTCGCCGGGCGTCGGCGCGAGCGTGCCGGCCGTGGGGCGGGCCACCTGGAGGCCAAGCCCGGCCAGTGAGTCGTCCCAGGCGGTGGCCTGCCCGGTGACGGTCGTCGAGCCGGCCTCGCGGGTGACGGCGCCGGCGTCCGCGACAGCGCCGGGAAGCGCCCGGGCGGCCATGCCCCCGGCGTCCGGACCGTCGGCGACGAGCGCCGACAGCGCGTCGTGGAGCGTCCCGAACCGGTCCGGTTCGAGCGAGTAGGCGCGATCCGCGGCGCTCGCGCCGGCGTACGGTCGCGCGAGCAGGAGCCGGTCGGGGGCGAGGACCTCGAGGACGACGTAGACCGCGTCGTCGCCGGCGACCTGGAAGACGCCACCGGCGGCGTCGCCGCGCCAGTCCGTGTCGGTCCCGGTGACGAGCGGTGAGTCGGCGGTCACGTCGACGCTCCCGGGCGCCGACGCCGCGGTTCGCGGCGCCGCGAATCGGTCGGGCGACCCGTATGCGATGCGCTCGCGTGCCATCGACCGAGCGCCGTCGACCGTGGCGGGCGCGCCGACGCAGGGATAGTCCGGGTGGGCGAGCGGGAGTGCGAGTGGCTCGTCGACGCCGGTGAGGAACCCCCAGCCGCTGGCGAGGCTGTCGGCCTCGGCGGCCAGCCGGACGTCCTGGACGAGCGAGAGGTCGCCCTCGATGCGCAGCGACGTGACGTACTCGCCGCGGACCGAGACGGTCTGGCGGGCGATCGCGCCCGGCCCGACCGTCTCGGCATCGACGGCTGTCCCGTCGGTCGACGCCGTGATCGTCACGCCGGCGCAGTCGCCGGCGTCGAACAGCACGTCCACGCGGGAGACGTAACTCCGATCGACGAACGTGAACTCGACCCAGCTCGAGGAGTCCGCGCCCCCGGCGCCGGTCGCGGCCGCCGCCCGGGTGCCAGCGAACTCGGCGTGGGTGGCGTCGACGTGCTGTCGCCCGCGATCGGTGGCGAGGCTGACCGGTTTCGTCCGGCCCGCGCTGGCACGCCGTCGCAGGAGGTACGTGCCGTGGCGGGGTAGCCCACGCTCGGGCGCGCTCGCCCACCGGAGGTGGATTCCGGGCACCAGCGTCGGCGGCGCCGACAGCGGTTGCGTTCCCGTTGCGATTCCGATCCCGGCCCCTGCGAATACGGCTGCGTCTTGAAACATCTGGCCTCCCGCCGCTGACGCGACTCGGCGACGGACCGCCCGAAGCCAACCGGGAGACCACGTCCTCGGAGAGCGATAGCTCCGATTCGCGACCACGTCATATAAATTAGTATTCTACTCGGCTGAAAACAGCGGTCCCCGGACTGATCCGGTATCGGCTGTTTCCGCCGCCGTCGCCACCCACCCCGGCTGCCGCTCACCCGGGCGCGCGGAACGCCTTGAGCCGAAAGCGCGTCACGATCGGCTCGAGGACGGCCTGGCGACCGGTCCACGTCACCGTCACCTCGGTGAGCCGGTAGGAGGGGCCGACGGGCACGTGCCGCGCCGAGAGGTCCGCCCGCCAGCCCGGCCCTTCGACGGCGGTCGGCCCGGTGCGAGCGCCGCCGAGGTGTTCGAGGTAGCCGACGGCCTGCTCGAGGGTGAGCCCGCGGAAGCGTCGCCGCTCCCGGAGGTACCCGTTGTTCACCGTGCGCTCGACCGGCGGGATCGACTCCAGGGCCGCCTGCCGCCGGCGCAACCACGCGTCCGAACCGGTAGCGCTCACTGTGGATCAGCTCCGGGGGAGTCGACCACGTCCAGCGCGATACCTGTTTCCCGCCCCTGCCACGACGGTCGGGGGCCAGCGCCGCCGGAGAGGCGGTGCGTATTGCTGGTAGCTGCGACGCCGCTCGGACGCGAATCCGGGCGCCTGGGGTGGCGTCGGGCACCGTAGCGCGCCGGATCGGCCCGGAGACGGTCTCGAACGTAGCTGCACGGCTGTCCGCTGCGGACAGCGTAAACGGGCCGGGACGAGTAGGCGCTCGTACTCATGGGCACGCGCGAGTCACACGTCGATCCGGCACAGTTCCTCGAACACCTGCGCCACCTGCGCTATCGCGAGCTGACGATGGCGATCGCCACGCTGGCGGTCGTCGCGGGCGCGATCGTCTTCTTCCCGGGGTGGGAACACGTCACTGCGGGGGTCCAGTCGGACGTGACGACGCAGACGCTCGTGCTGTTCGTCGTCGTCGCCGTCGTCGCGGGCGCCGTCAAGGGCATGCTCGGGTTCGGCTACGCGCTGATCGCGACGCCGATCTTCGCGTCGGTGGTCGACCCCACCCTGGCGGTGGTGGTGCTGGCGATCCCGCCGTGGATGCTCAACGTCTTCCAGATCGGCGAGACCAACACCGGCCTCTCGTTCGTCCGCGAGGAGTGGCTCCTCGTGGCGTTGGCGGCCGTCGGCGCGGTCGTCGGCGTGTTCTTCCTCTCGGAGTTCCAGACCGGCCCGCTCGTGCCGTTCCTGATCGGGCTGGTCCTGCTGGGGTACGTCGTCTTCCAGGTGGCGCGCAACTTCGTGACCGTCGAGAAGGCCCACCACCCGCTCGGGCTGTCGGTGGCGGGCTTCCTGGAGGGGTTCCTGCTGGCGGCATCGAACCTCGGGCCCTTGCTGCCGGCGTACTTCCACACCTTCGAGCGCGACACCGAGCGCTACATCGGCGGGCTCTCGATGGTGCTTGGCACCGTCTTCACCGTCCGCATCCTCCAGATGGCGTTCGTGACCCACCAGCTGACGCCCTACCGCATCTGGCTGGGCTCGGTCATCGCCGTCGTGACGATCGTCGGCCTGCTCGCCGGGACCTACCTGCGCCGCCTCGACGTCGACGAGAGCAAGTTCGACTGGTTCGTGGTCGCGCTGCTGTTCGTGATTGCGCTGAATATCTTCCGTCACACCGTCCCAGCCCTGCTGTAGCGGCCGTCGCCGCGGCGGGGCGCCGGCCTCAGGGCAGGCCCGACCGCAGCTGCTCGACGTCGTCGGGGTCGTGCCCGCAGTAGACGTCGGCGTCCGTCCGCCGCTCGAGCTCCTGGAGCTTGTGGAGGCTGTCGAGCCAGTGGCGCTTGCTCCAGAGCAGCTCCCCGCCCATCGGGTGCTCCTCGAAGTAGTTCTGGCGCATGTAGGCCTGGTCGCCGGTGAACAGCACCGTCCCGTGGCCGTCGAGGTCGATCCGCATACCCATGACGCCCGGGGTGTGGCCGGGGAGGTGCAGGAACTCCAGATCCGCGAAGTGCTCTTCGCCGTCGTCGTGGACGACCTGCCAGTTGAGGTCGTGGTCGAAGTCCGCGGGGACGTACGCGGCCGACCCCTCGTCGGTGTTGGCGCTGTAGTAGGCGTACTTCACCTCGTCCTCGTGGACGAAGACCGGCACGTACGTGTCGGCGAACCGGTGGAGGCTGCCAGCGTGGTCGAGGTGCAGGTGCGACTGGATCACCGCGTCGATGTCCTCGACGGCGTACCCGACCTCGTCGAGGGCGGTCGGCAGGTCGCGCTCGGCGGCGTCGTAGTGCTCGAAGGCGGCGTACAGTTCGGCCGGCCAGTACCCGTCGCCGGCGTCGGGGTGGCTGCCGGTGTCCCAGAGGATCGTCGCCTCCGGGTGGTCGATCACCAGGTTGTACACCGGCCCCTCGATCATCTCCGTGTCCGGGTTCGGATCGACCGCCGACCCCATCGTGTGGTTCTCGACGAGGAAGTTCAGGTCCGTCCGGATGGTACCCCGATCGACGAGTGATATGGTAGCGTCGACCATGGTGCATATTATCGACGTTCCCGCTGTTAAAATTTCCCGCCGGCCCGACGACCAGTTTTTTGTGAGTGGCCGGTGAAGGTGAATGGCGTTGCCCTGGGGCACGTGCACAGTTACCGAGTGAAACCATGCCACGAAACCACCAGCTATGACCCGCGGTGAGCGCCTGGACGCGTACCACTTCTACGAGGACGACTGGGACAGCTACGACGCGCTGTGGGCGGCCTTCGAGTGGGAGGTCCCCGAGCAGTTCAACATGGCGACGTACCTCTGTGACCGGTGGGCCGACGAGACGGGCCGAGTCGCCATCTTCGCCGAGGACGCCGCCGGCAACCGCGAGACCTACACGTACTGGCAGTTGCGCAACGTCACGAACCGCCTGGCGAACTACCTGCGCGCGCAGGGCGTCGAGCGGGGCGACCGCGTGGGCATGAACGCGCCCCAGTGCCCGGAGACGGTGATCGCCCACCTCGCCGCCTGGAAACTCGGCGCCGTCTCGGTGCCGCTGTCGACGCTGTTCGGCCCCGACGCCGTCCGGTACCGCATGGAGGACTGCGACGCCGTCGCCGCGGTCGTCGACGCCTCGAACGTCGCGGACTTCCGGGAGGCCCGCGAGTCGCTGCCGGACCTGGAGACGACGCTGCTGGTCGGCGACGTCGACCCCCGCCCGGAGGCGGGCGAGGCCGCGCTCCACGAGGCGATCGCCGACCACGACCGCGAGTTCGACGTCGTCGCAACCGACGCCGAGGACGACGCCATCTTCATCTACACGTCGGGGACGACCGGCGACCCGAAGGGCGTGCGCCACGCCCACCGGATGCTTCTGGGCCACCTGCCGCTGTTCGTCACGACGTTCGGCAACATGGAGTTGCGCGACAGCGACGTGTTCTGGACGCCCGCCGAGTGGGCCTGGATCGCCTCGCTGTTCGACGTGGTGATGCCCGGGCTGTTCTACGGCAAGCCGGTCGTCGCCTACGACGGCGGGCAGTTCGACCCCGAGTCGGCCTTCGAGATCATCGAACGCTACGGCGTCTCGAACTTCTTCGCCCCGCCGACGGCCCTGCGGATGATGATGCAGGTCGAGGACACCGACCGCTTCGACGTGGGCAGCCTCCGGACGATCGCCAGCGGCGGCGAGTCGCTGGGCCAGTCGATCGTCGACTGGGCCGACGAGACCTTCGGCGGGACGACCGTCCACGAGGGCTACGGCCAGACCGAGGCCAACATGCTCATCGGCGGCTGCACCGCCCTCACGGAGTTCCGCGAGGGCTACATGGGCCGGGCCGGCCCCGGCCACGAGATCGAGATCGTCGACCCCGACACCGCCGAGGCGACCGTCGACCGCGGCGAGGTCGGCGAGATCGCCGTCCGCTACGACGGCAACCCGGTCTGCTTCAAGGAGTACTGGCGCAAGCCCGACAAGACCGAACAGAAGGTGCCCAACGGCTGGCTGCTCACCGAGGACCTCGGGCGGATGGACGAGGACGGCTACGTCGCGTTCGTCAGCCGCAAGGACGACGTCATCATCTCGGCGGGCTACCGCATCGGCCCCGAGGAGGTCGAGGACAGCGTCGCCGGCCACGAGGCGGTCGCCGACGCCGCGGTCATCGGCGTCCCCGACGACGAGCGCGGCGAAGTCCCGAAGGCGTTCGTCGTCCTCGCCGACGGCTACGAGCCCAGCGACGACCTCCGGGAACAGCTCCGCCAGCACGTCCGCGACCGCCTCGCCCAGTACGAGTACCCCCGCGCGATCGAGTTCGTCGACGAACTCCCCAAGACCGCCACGGGCAAGGTCCGCCGCGCCAGCCTCCGCGACCGCGAGGGGCTGGCGTAGGCGACCGGCCGGTCGCGCCCCCGCGATCACTCGACGACGGCCACCACCGGCTCGTCGGCGATCAGCGTCGTCAGCACGACCCGCGGGACGGGCGCCCGATCGAGTACCCCGCGAGCGATCTCCCGGCCGATCGCCTCGTCGTCGGCGTCGTCGACCATGTTCACCACGGGAATCACCGTCGCTCCCGCGGGGACGTCCTTGCGCCCGCCCCGTTCGCTGGCCAGGACGGTCGCGACGTGCTCGGGCCGGATCTCTTCGCCCGGGTCCAGCCCCGTCAGCGCGGCCACGCGCTCGGGGCGGTGGACGAACTGCTCGTCGAGGGGTTTCCCGACCACTCGTGCGCTCGCGATCGGGAGGACGGTATCGGCGTTCCCGGGCAACTGGGGTTCGCGGTCGCCCGGCGCCTTGAACAGCCGGTTGCGCGCGCCGTCGGCTTTCACGAGAACCGCCTCAGCGGGTGCGTCGGCCAGGTCGGCGACGATCGCGGGGTCGTACCCGCGGTAGCGGTCCGCGCGCTCGCGCTCGGGGACGACGCCCACCGGCCAGTCGGTCGCGTTCTTTATCGCCACTCCGGGGGTATCAGTAACGAACACGGCGGCCACCTCGTCGTCGAAGATGGGGATGCGGACGGTGGCGGTGACCACGGCGCGGTCGAGCCGGTCGGCCAGCGCGTAGAGAGCGGTTTTCTTCCCACCGGCGCCGACGACGCAGACGAGCCCGCGGTCGGCGGCGAGTGCGTCGACGAGGTCCATACCTGCCAGTCGGCGCGCGGGCACTTTGCAGCGTCGGCTCACGGGGTGGCGAACCGAAAGGCGCCGACGGGGCGGTCAGTCGTCGCCGGCGGCGGTCGCGTCGCCGCCCGCGTCGGGCGTCCGGAGGACGTCGGGGTCGGCGTCGGGCCCCAGCGGCTCGACGCTGACGCTGGAGACCTTGTACTCGGGGATGCCGGCCTGCGGGTCGAAGTTCTCCTGGGTGAGCTTGTTGACGGCGCCGGCGGCGAAGTGCATGGGGATGAACAGCGTCCCCGGGCCGACGCGGTCGGTGACCTGGGCCTTGACGACGATGTCGCCCCGGCGCGAGGCGACGCGGACGTACTCGCCGTCCGCGACGCCGAGGTCGTCGGCTGTCTCGGGGTTGATCTCGACGAAGCTCTCGCCGACGTGCTCCATGAGCCCCTCGACGCGGCGGGTGAGCTGGCCGGTGTGCCAGTGGTACAGCACGCGCCCGGAGGTCAGCGTGTAGGGGTACTCCTCGTCGGGCAACTCGCCGGGGTGGCCCCCGTCGGCCGGGACGAACCGGGCGAGGCCGTCGTCGAAGTTGAACTCGCCGTCCTCGTAGTCGTAGAGGTACGGCGTGCCGGGGTGGTCCTCGTCCCAGACGGGCCACTGCAGGCCGTGTTCCTCGCCGGCCTCGAGGCGGTCGTAGGTGACGCCGCCGTAGATCGGTGCCAGCTCGGCGATCTCGGCCATGATCTCGCTGGGGTGGTCGTAGTCCCAGTCGTAGCCCAACCGATTCGCGAGCTCCTGGGTGATCTCCCAGTCCTGGCGGGCCTGCCCCGGCGGCTCGGCCGTCGGGCGCACCCGCTGGATGCGGCGCTCGGTGTTGGTGAAGGTGCCGTGTTTCTCCGGGGAGGTCGCCGCCGGCAGGATCACGTCGGCGTACTCGGCGGTCTCGGTCAGGAAGATGTCCTGGACCACCAGGAAGTCAAGTTCCGCGAGTGCCTCGGCGGCGTGCTGGATGTCCGGCTCCGAGAGCGCGGGGTTCTCGCCGACGACGTACATCCCGTGGAGGTTGCCCTCGAGGACCTCGGTGAGCATCTCGGGCACCTTCAGGCCCGGTTCCTCGGGCGGGCGCTCGCCCCAGGACTCGGCGAACTTCTCGCCGACCTCGGGGTCTGCGGGGTCCTGGTAGCCCGGGAGGCTCCCCGGCAGGGTGCCCATGTCGCCGCCCCCGCCCTGGACGTTGTTCTGGCCGCGGAACGGCGAGAGCCCGGCACCGGGCTTGCCGACCTGGCCGAGCACGAGCGCCAGGTCTGCCATCGCCAGGAGGTTCTCCGTGCCGTGGCTGGACTGGGTCATGCCCATCGCCCAGCCGAAGACGACGGTGTCGGCCGCCGCCAGCGTCTCGGCGGCCGAGCGGATCTCCTCGGCGGGCACGCCCGCGAACTCCTCGACCTCCTCGGGCGAGAACGCCTGGACCTTCTCTTTCAGCTCCTCGAAGTGCTTCGTGTTGCGCTCGATGAAGGCCTCGTCGTGGAGGTCGTTCTCGACGATGTGGTGGATGATGCCGTTGATCCAGGCCACGTCGTAGCCCGGGCGCGTCCGGGTGTACTGGTCGGCGTGCTCGGCGATGCCGACCTTGCGGGGGTCGAAGACGATCAGGTCGGCGCCGTCGCGGACGTTCTGCTTGATCCGCGTCGCCAGCACCGGGTGGGACTCGGTGGTGTTCGACCCGGAGATGAGGTAGGCGTCGGCCTCGCCGACGTCCTCGTTGATGCGGTTGGACATCGCGCCGAACCCGAGCGTCTGCTGGAGCGCCGCGACCGTCGAGGAGTGACAGAGCCGCGCGCAGTTGTCGATGTTCTTCGTCCCCAGGACCTGCCGGGCGAACTTCTGGACGAGGTAGGCCTCCTCGTTGCTCCCCTTCGAGGACGCCAGACAGGCCAGGCTGTCGACGCCGTGCTCGTCGCGGATCTCGGCGAGGCGCTCGGCGACGTACTCCAGCGCCTCCGTCCACGAGACCTCCTGGAACTCCCCGTCGCGCTTGATCAGCGGCTCGGTCAGGCGATTGGGGCTGTTGGCGAACTCGTGGCCGAACTTGCCCTTCACGCAGGTCGAGAAGTTGTTCGCGGGGGCGTCGGCGGGGTCTTCGACCGGCTGGACGCCCAGCTCGTCGCCGTCTTTGCCCCACATCTCGAAGCGACAGCCGACGGCGCAGAAGCCGCAGGTGGTCTCGGCGGTGTCGACCTCGCGCAGGCGCGCGCCGCTGACGACCTGGGCGATGTCGAACATCTGGCCCTCGCTGAGGGTGTTCATGGCCATCGACTCGGCGGCGTGCTCGCCGAACAGCGTCGCCTTGTGCCCATACTCGCGGGCGGCGTCCCGGGCGGCCCGGCGGGCCTTCGCCATGAACCCGGCGACGCCGTCCGCCGCTGCCGCGGCGTCGGCGTCTGCCCCGGCCTCGCCGCCCGGCGACGGCGAGCGGTTGGGCGCGGTCGTGTCGTCGAGCGTCTCGACCCGTTTGCCCTCGATGACCTTCCCGACGGAGTTGCGCTGGGTGAACCCGGGCAGCGGCAGCGTCGCGACGCCGTCGATGCCCTTCTCGGTGAGCGAGCCCGTGGGGCAGACCGTCGCGCAGTGGCCACAGGAGACGCAGTCCGAATCGGCCATCGTGTCGGCGTCGGACTGGAAGCCGATGCGGGTGTCCTCGCCGTGGCCCTCGATGCGGAGGACGCCCTCGACCTGGACGTCGTTGCAGGCGTCGACGCAGCGGTTACAGAGGATGCACTTGTTGCGGTCGATCTGGATGAACGAGGAGGTGTCGTCGATCGGCTCGTACTCGTCGCGGTCGGCGAACACGCCGTAGCGCGGGTGGTTCACCCCCTCGCTGATCGCCGTGTCCTGCAGCTCGCACTGGCCGTTGCCGTTGCAGGTCGTACAGCGGAGGTTGTGGTTCGACAGCACCAGGTCGAGGTTGACGCTGCGGCTCTCGGCGGCGGCCGGGGCGTCCGTCCGCACCGTGAGGCCGTCCTCGGCGGGGAACGAACACGACGGGACGAGCCCGTGGGCGTCGGTCTCGACGACGCAGGTGCGACACTCGCTGCGCGGGCCGATCTCGTCGCTGCAGTCGCCCTCGCGGCTCGCGGGTCGTTCCTCCCCGCTCGCTCTGTCCGCGGGCTCCCGCCGGTCGCCCGCGCGGTCGTAATAGCACAGCGCGGGGACGTCCGCGTCGCCGTCGACGCCGTCGGCGCCGGGGTCGACCGAGACGACGTCGTCGGGCAGCGCCTGCAGGGCGTCGATGACTGTCGACCCGGGCGGGACGGTCACGTCGCGGCCGTCGACGGTGACGGTGGTCGATGCCGCGCCGGTCGTGCCCACGTCGGGGTCGTTGGCGGTGCCGGTCTCGAACGTCGCGGTGACGGGCGTCTCCGGTTGCGGGTCCTCGAGGTCTGGAACGCCTGGGAGTGGGTGCTCTGTGCTCATGGTTCCTCCGTACAGGTGCCGCTGGGACAGCGACCGTCGGCGTGCGCGCGGAACTCCGGTTCGAACTCGTCCATGGCGGTCGTGACGGGCCGGGGCGCCTCGGCGCCGAGCTGGCAGTTGCTCGTGCGGGCCATCACCCGCCCGAGCTCGCGGATATCCTCGGCCCGCAGCGACCCGTCGTACACGTCGCGCAGCAGCTCGGCGAGCTGTTTGGTGCCCTCGCGGCCGGGGACGCACCGGCCGCTGTTCTCGGCCGCCGCGAACTGCGCGCGCTCGCCGGCGGTCGCGACGACGCAGCGGTCCGCGCCGAACAGCTCGACGACGCCGTCCGTGCCGAGGTCGGCGGCTTCGAGCGACGGCCCCGTCGGGTTCACGTCCAGGTCGGTCGTCACGCCGCCGAGGATACCCCCGACGACGGCCATCTTGAACGGCGCCGCCATCGAGACGGCCTCGCGGGCGGCCGCGAGACTGCCGCCCGAGGGGAGTTCGACCGTGGCCGGCGCGTCGACGTCGCCGGTGACCGTCACCAGCCGGGTCCCCGGATCGGCGTCGTCGGGGTCGAACGCCTCGGGGCGCGCGAGCGCGTACTGGACCTGCGCGACCGTCCGCGGGGTGTGGACGACGGTCGGCCGGCCGTGCAGGCCGTACTCGGCGGGCGTCGGCGGCTGGACGCGCGGTTCGATCCGGTCGGCGCCCTCCATCGCCTCGATGGCGGCGGTCGGCTCGCCGGCGCGGTACTCGTCGGGGCCGGCGACGACCTGTGGGACGATCGGGAGGTCGTCGGCGGCGTCCACGGCCCGGCGGACGCGGTCGGCCAGCGCGGCGTCGGACTCGTTCAGGAAGACGACGGCGTCCTCGGCGTCGACGTACTCGGCGATCGCGGCCAGCCCGTCGAGGACGGCCATCGGCGCCCCGGCCAGCAGGGTCCGATCGCCGCGGGGCCGGTCGTCGGCCTCGTTGGCGTTGACGACGACCACGGGGTCGCCGTCGGTGGCGCGCGCGGTGGCCCACGCGTCGGCCACGGGCTCGTCCTCGCTGGCGTCGCCCCGGCCGCGACCGAGCAGGCCGACGTCGGCGACCGCGCCGGCGTCGCGGTCGGCCGAGACGAACTCGTGATCGCCGGGGGCGAGCGGGTCGACCCACCCGCAGGGGCCCAGCACGCGCCGGCGGCCGACGGCCAGCGGTCCCTCGCCGGGGGTCGGCAGCGTCGCCCGGCCAGGGTCGTGCTCGACGACGGCGTCGGCGTCGTCGGTCGGCAGCGCACCGTCCTCGAGCGCGGCGACGGCGTCGCGGACCGCCGAGGGGCGGGGCGCGTAGAAGTAGGCGGTCTGTTCGTCGCGGGTGACCGCGACGAGCGGTTCCAGCTCGGCGATTCCGGTGGGGCCGGTTCGCACGACCGGCACGTCGGTCGCGGCGTCGCGAGCGGCGTCCCAGACGCGGTCGTCTCGGCCCGTTCCGGGCGCGGCCGAGACGCGGACGACCGGCGAGCGGTCGACCGCACCTGTGACTGGCGTCATCCTCACTACGTTATACGGAGAGAGATAAAAAATCCCCGAACACTCAACGCACTCGCTAACCAGGTGTCTGCTTCTCGCGGCCGTCTGGTTTACGATCGAGAATGCTAACCGCCGAAACACTTTCCACGTCGTTCGGAGTTGCTGCCGCTCGATTGCCAGTCCAGCGCCCCGACAGGCCGGTCGCGCTCGCGCGCGAGGTCGGGGCCTCAGACGGGTGCTTTCAGCACCGGCGCCCGCCGCCGCCACAGGATGAAGGCGGCGAGTGCGAGCAAGCCGGTTGCGAGTCCGAGCGCGCCGATCGCTCTCCGTGTGGACATCGCCGGGGGTTCGTCCACGCGGATGCTAACGGTTGCGGCTCGGATCGGGGTCGCCGGACCGACGCGTTGAGGGGGCGCGAGGCCGTCGACACGGGCGATGGCGAACCCCCGATTCGACGAACTCCGCGAGCAGGAGGCCGACGCGGTCGCCGAGGACGACCTCGCGTCGGTGTACGCCGGCCTCGTCCACGAGAACGGCGAGCACGAGTACTACTTCGGCAACGACACCGAGGACGCCGAACAGCTGCGCGAGATGGCCGCCGTCCAGCTGGGCATGCTGCTGCGCGTGCTCGCGGACCGCTCGGACAGCTCGATCGAGGATATCACCGACCTCGCTCGCGAGCGCGCCGAGAACATGCGGCTGCGCTGACCGGCACTTCGGAACGGCGACGGGAACGCCTTTGGCCCGCCCGGCCGTGGCCGGTGACGTGAAAGCCGTCGTCCGCGAGAACTTCGAGGCCAGCCCGGACGCCTACGCGGCCTACGAGCGCCGGACGGGCCGGTTCGAGACGCTGGCGCGCCTGCTGGCCGCCGAACTCGACGCCCGCGCTGCGCGCTCGCTCGGGACGGTCCTCGACGCCGGCGCCGGGACGGGCGCGAGCACCGGCCCGCTGGCCGAGCGGGCCGACCGCGTCGTGGCCCTGGACCTCAGTCGGGCGATGCTCCGGGAACTGAACTCGCCCCGGCGCGTCGAGGGCGACTTCGAGCACCTGCCGTTCCGCGCCGAGGCGTTCGACGCCGTGGCGTTCACGGCGTCGCTGTTCCTGGTGCCCGACCCCGCAGTACCCGCGGCCGAGGCCGCTCGCGTCCTTCGCCCGGGCGGCGTCGTCGGCGCCGTCGCGCCGCTGGGGTGGGTCGACGCCGACGGCCGGGACGTCTTCGACGACCTCGACCGGGAGTCGCGCTCGCCGGCGGGCGCCGACGCCGTCGAGGCCGCGCTGGCCGACCGGTTCGAGACGGCGACGGGCACCTGGCGGTTCGCGACGACCGCCGACGACGTCGCCCGCTTCCACGAGATCCCGGCGATGGCCGCGCGGCTCTATCCCCGGCTCCCGGTCGACGAGCGCGTCGCGCGGGCGCGGGACCTGCTGGCCGACCGCGAGGGCACGGTCGAGCAGCGCTGGCGCTGGATCGTCGGCGTCGCCCCCTAGACGTCGGCCGCGACCCTGCAACCGAGCGGAATGCTCCTGGCCCCCGGCGCGCAGGATGGCTTCAGTGCCCGGCGGCCGAACCCACACGCAGGTGAACGCCGTGCCCGAGTATCCGTTCCCCGACGAGGTGGTCTCGACAGTGGCCGACGAGCGGGCCGTCGACCCAGACGCCCTCCGGGAAGCTCTCGCCCGGATTCAGCGCCACTTCGAGCGCGGCGACGGCGAGTACGACTACTCGAGCATGCAGAACTACGGGTGGACCGACGGCGCCGCCCTCTGTCTGTACGGCAGCGAGCACCTCTGGGACGCGATCGGCGCGGACCTCTCGCTGTCGGACGATCTCCTCACCGCCGCCCGCGCGGTCCACGAGCGGTGGATGCGCCGCTCGGCGGCCGACCGCGACGAGGAATCGGCGGTCGAGGACATGTTCGACGACGGCAACACCCCGCTCGTGCTCGCGGACACCGGCGCGGAACCCCCGCTGTTCGGCCAGGACGTCTGAGCCGGCCGTTTCTGCGGGCGGTATTGTGAAAAATTCGGGTTACTGGCTGCGGATTCAGGCCGCGACCTGCTCGGCGACGGCGTCGAGGACGCGCTCGAAGCGGTCGTGGACCTCGGTGCCGATCTCGTCGAGGGCGTCGTTGCCGGTGACGCCCACGAGCTGTTCGGGGTCGACCGCGCTGACAGTGATCGAGCCGTCGTCGGCCTCGTAGACGACGACGTTACAGGGGAGCAAGGCGCCGAGATCGAGTTCCTCGGTCAGCCCCTCGTGGGCAAGCGGCGGGTTGCAGGCCCCGAGGATGCGGTACTGGCGGAACTCCTCGCCGAGCTTCTCTTCGAGCGTCGCCTGCACGTCGATGTCACAGAGGACGCCGAACCCCTCCTCGCTCAGCGCGTCGATCGTCGCGTCGACGACGTCGTCGAACTCACCGGCCACCGTGGTCTGGATGGTATAGCTCACGACGTACACTACTGCTCGCCGGGTCTTAACTGTTGCAGGCGAGGTGTTCGGGGGCGGCGGGTGGCGTGGGCGCGGTCAACCTGCCCGCCGGGGCGCCGTAGCCCACCCGCTCGACCGCCGAACGTCATCGGGGGAAGGCTCATCAGGACCGACGGACAGTCAGCGAGTGATGAGCGATGAATCAGTCCCCGAGGCCGACCGCGAGCTGGACGCTCGCGAGATCGACGGCGAGCCCTTCGGCGACATCGTCGCCGCCCTCGAGGCACTGCCGACTGGTGAGACGCTGCTGTTGATCAACAGCTTCGAGCCCGAACCCCTCTACGACGTGCTCGGCGACCGGGGCTTTACCTACCGGACCACCCAGGCCGCGCCCGACGAGTGGCACGTCGCGATCGAGCACGCCGACTGACGCGCCCGAACAAGTTCGGCCGTGGGCCTTTGGCGTCGCTGTCTCTAGTGGACGCCAACAGCCATGGAAATCGACGCACGCGACCACGACGGAACGGACCGACGGGAGTACATCGCCGCAGCACTCGCCGACCTGGAACCGGGCGCTGAAGTGCGCGTCCGCGCCGCCGCCGATCCCTGGGTGGCGCTGACGCAGTACCGCGCCACCGGCGACCCGGGGCTGGCCTGGGAGTACGAGACCGAGGGCCCCGACGAGTGGGTCCTCGCGGTCCACAGGGGCGAGGCCGACGCCGCGGCCGACCGCCCGGAGTTCGACGTGCGCGACCTGCCGCCGGCCCAGCGCCACGAGGTGCTGCTGGAGACGGTCGGCGCCCTCGACGCCGGGCAGGGGTTCGTCCTGGTGAACGACCACGACCCGAAACCGCTGTCTTACGAGCTGCGCTCGACGTTCGGCGACGTCTTCGAGTGGACCTACGAGCGCGAGGAACCCGGCGAGTGGCGCGTCGCCGTCGAGAAGACCGACTCGACCGACGACGGCGACGGTCCCGTCCAGGCGACCTTCGACGTCCGGGAGATCCCCAAGGAGGACCGCCACCCCACCATCCACCACCGCTTCGCGAACGTCGAACCGGGGCAGTCGATCGACGTGATCGCGCCCCACGAGCCGCGGCCGCTCCGCGGGGAGTTCGAGGACCGGTACGCGGCCTTCGACTGGGAGGTGCTGGCGGACGAGCCCGGCCGCTGTCAGGTCCGGATCACCAAGCGCGATCCCGACGCGGAGCCGACCGATGCGGAGACGGCCGACGCCGGTGAGGACGCGGCGGACGGTCTCGAGGTCGTGCGCGAACTCGACGTGCGCGACCTGCCGCCGGCCCAGCGCCACGAGGAGATCTTCGAGCAGTACGCCGACCTGGCGCTGGGCGAGGGCTTCGAGCTGGTCAACGACCACGACCCGAAGCCGCTGTACTACCAGTTCGACGCCGAGGCCGGCGAGGCGTTCAGCTGGGAGTACCGCCAGCGCGACCCCGGTGAGTTCCGGGTGCTGATCGGCAAGGCAGAGGGTGGGACCGCGGATCCGGACGCGTCACCTGAGCCGCCGTTCTAGGTGCCCGGTGCGGCCGCGCCCGCGGAACTGCGTGCCGCCGGACCTCGTTCGCGCCTCGCGCACAGGCGTGACGATCGAACGTCGTCGGTGACCGCGGGGTCCGGCGGCAGGACGTCCGGGCGCCCGCCATTCACGCTGGCCGGGCGCCGTGTGCCTCGGTGATCGGGCTCGGACGCTACGCGCTTACCACTGCTGTTGGCCCTGCTGGCCGAGCTGCTGTTGGCCCTGGATGCCCTGCTGCGGTTGCTGGAGCTGCTGGCCCTGCAGTCCCTGCTGGCTCTGCAGCCCTTGCTGGCCTGTCAGCTGGCCCTGGGGCTGCTGGATCTGCTGGGTGGGCTGCTGCTGGACGGGCTGTTGCTGGATGGGCTGTTGGCCCTGCATGGCAGTCTGGCCCATCTGCCCTTGCTGTGGCTGAGAGAGCTGCTGGCCGCTGGGCTGCTGGCCCTGCGGGCCGACCTGGGTGCCCTGTTCGCCGAGGAACGGGACGTCGAGGCCGACCGCCGAGAACGGGATGTTCTGTTCGTAGGCCTGCTGGACCTGCTGGGGATACTGCTGGGCGAGATGGGCGACGTAGGCGGACTCCTCGCTGGTGAGGAACTGCCCGGTCGCGGGGCTGCGCCCGAACTGCCCGCGCAGCTGGGGCGCCTGCTGGTCCGCCTGCGTGCCCTGCATGCCCGTCTGCTGGCCCTGCATCTGTGCCGGCTGCTGACCGAACTGCGGTGGTTGCTGACTCATGGGTAGTACACTGGCGGGACGCGTCGTCCCGCCGCCGTACGGCATCGGTCCCTGCCACAGTGGGCGGGATAAAGGGGGCCGCTCGTTCGATCGTTGCAGCGGCCGAAAGACGGCGGTACTCCTGCCAGGAGCGCTGGACGTCGCCGTACGCGCAACCTACCGCAGGCGCGTCGAAGCCCAGCGGCCGGAGGCGGCGAGCAACCGTGGCCCGGCCGGGACCACCTGGCGGGTTCCCCGAAGCGACCGCGCCCGCCCGGCCGGTCTGTCAGCCCGTTCGGACCAGACGTTATCCGCGCGGAGGTGGAAGCCACGAGGCATGGACTCGGTCAATCCAGCGACGGGAGAGCGCGTCGACTCCTACGATGCGCACGCCGACGCCGACGTCGAGGACGCGCTGGCGCGACCGCCCGCTCCGCGAGCGCGAAAGCCTGCTGGCGAACGCCGCCGACGTGCTGCGCGAGAACGCCGATCGCTACGCCGCGACGATGACCCGCGAGATGGGCAAGCCGATCGCCCAGGCCCGCTCGGAGGTACAGAAGTGCGCGTGGGCCTGCGACCACTACGCCGAGCACGCCGGGGCGTACCTCGAACCGGACGTCCACCCCAGCCCGCCCGGCACCACCGCCAAGACCGTCTACGAACCGCTCGGGCCGGTGCTGGCTGTCATGCCCTGGAACTTCCCGTTCTGGCAGGTGTTCCGCTTCGCCGCGCCGTACCTGACCGCCGGCGACGTCGGCCTGCTGAAACACGCCTCGAACGTCCCCGGCTGCGCGCTGGCCATCGAGGAGGTGTTCCGCGAGGCCGGCTACCCCGAGGGCGTCTTCCAGACGCTGCTTATCGGCTCCGATCGGGTCGACGACGTGCTCGCCGACGACCGCGTGAAAGCCGCCACCCTCACGGGGAGCAGCCGCGCCGGCCGCGCCATCGCCGGCTCGGCGGGCGAGCAGCTGAAAAAGACCGTGCTGGAACTGGGCGGCAGCGACCCGTTCGTCGTCCTCGCGGACGCCGACGTCGAGACCGCCGCCCGCGTCGGCACCTGGGCGCGCAACCAGAACGGCGGGCAGTCCTGCATCGCCGCCAAGCGCTTCGTCGTCGTCGACGACGTCTACGACGCGTTCGTCGACAACCTGCTCGAGCAGATCGAGTCGCTCACGGTGGGCGACCCGACGGACGAGGCCACCGACGTCGGCCCGCAGGCCCGCCCGGACCTCGTCGAGACGCTCCACGAGCAGGTCGACGCCAGCGTCGAGGCGGGCGCGACCGTCGAGACCGGCGGCGAACCGATGGATCGCGAGGGTGCCTATTACCCCCCGACGGTCCTGACTGACGTGCCCGCGGGCTGTCCGGCCGACAGCGAGGAGGTGTTCGGGCCCGTGGCGGCCGTCTACCGCGTTCCGGACGAGGCCGCGGCCGTCGAGAAGGCCAACGACACGGACTACGGGCTGGGCGCCAGCGTCTGGACGACCGACCTCGAGCGGGGCGAGCGCGTGGCGGGGGAGATCGAGGCCGGCTGCGTCTACGTCAACGAGCTGGTCAAGTCCGACCCGCGGGTGCCGTTCGGCGGGATCGGCGACTCGGGGTACGGCCGCGAGCTCGCCGAGGCCGGCATGCAGGAGTTCCTCAACCGCAAGACCGTCTGGGTGGAGAGCGACCCCGCCGCCGACGACCTCCCGGTGGAGTGAGCATGCAGGCCTCGGACCTGCTCGTCCGGTGTCTCGAGACCGAGGGCGTCGAGCGCGTGTTCGGCCTGCCGGGCGAGGAACTGGAGGACCTGCTGTTCTCGCTGCGGGACTCGGACGTGCAGTTCGTCCCCGTCCGCCACGAGCAGGGCGCGGCGTTCATGGCCGACGTCCACGGCCGGCTGACCGGCGAGGCCGGCGTCTGCCTCGCGACGCTCGGGCCGGGCGCGACCAACCTCATCACCGGCGTCGCCGACGCCCACCTCGACAAGTCGCCGCTGGTGGCGATCACGGGCCAGGGCGGCCGCGAGCGCCTGCACAAGGAGAGCCACCAGGCGCTGGACGTCGTCGACATGTTCGAGCCGGTCGTCAAGTGGAACACTCAGCTGACCGACGCCGACATCATCCCCGAGTCGGTCCGGAAGGCGTTCAAGCTCGCCGAGTACGAGAAGCCGGGCGCGACCCACCTGGAGTTCCCCGAGGACGTCGCCGACGAGGACCTCGACGCCAGCCCCATGACCCCCCGCCCGCGCGTGCGCCGCCCCAATCCCGACACCGCCTCGCTGGATCGGGCGGCCGAACTGATCGCCGCGGCCGAGGACCCGCTGGTGCTGGCGGGCAACGGCGCCGTCCGGACGCCCACGGCCACCCGCCTGCACGAACTGGTCGACCACGCCGGGATGCCGGTCGTCGCGACGTACATGGGCAAGGGCGCGGTCTCGGACCGGCTGGACAACTCGCTGATGACCCTGGACTCGGGGCCCGAGGACGAAGCGACCGCCGCCGTCCGGCGGGCCGACTGCGTGCTCGCGGTCGGCTACGACATCGCCGAGCACGACCCCGCCTCCTGGAACCCCGGCTGCGACGCGACGATCGTCCACGTCGACTACGAGCCCGCCGAGGTGTACGAGCACTACAACCCCGACGTGGAACTGGTCGCGGACGTCGCCGCCACCCTCCGGGAACTCCGTGCGCGCCTCGACGCGCGCTCGCTGCCCGCGTGGGCCGTCGATCTGCGCGAGGACATCGTCGCCGACGTCGGTCGCGAACCCGACGCCGACGACCCGTTCTCGGTCAAGCGCACGCTCCCGTACCTCAGGGCGGCGATGGCCGACGACGACGTGCTCGTCTCGGACGTCGGCAGCCACAAGATGGCGATCGCGCGGAGCTTCCCGGCCTACGAGCCCAAGACCGTCATCGTCTCGAACGGCCTGGCGAGCATGGGCATCGGCGTCCCCGGCGGGCTGGCGGCCGACCTGGCGGTCGAGGGGAACGTCGTCGTCGGCACCGGCGACGGCGGCTTCCTGATGAACGCCGCCGAGATCGAGACCGCCACGCGCCTGGACCTGGGCTTTACGATCGTCGTCTGGAACGACGCCGACTACGGGCTGATCTCGGAGAAACAGCAGGCCCACACCGGCGAGTCCTTCGGCACTGGGCTGTCGACCCCCGACCTGGTGACCTTCGCCGAGAGCTTCGGCATCGAGGGCTACCGCCCCGACTCGTGGGACGCGGTCGAGTCCGTCCTCGCCGACGTCGTCCCGAGCGACGAACTGGCGCTCGTCGAGATCCCGCTTCCCTCACGGACTCGCGGGCCGCGTGAGCGGCGGGCCGCCCGGGACAGTCGCGCGGCGACCCGACGCGGCCCTACAGTGATCGCTTGAGCGCCTGGAGCCGATCGGTGAGTCCCTCGGCGGCTGCGTGGGCCTCGTCGCCGAGCTGGTCGGCGTCCGCCGTGACGCGGTCGCGGACGGCCTCGTCGGTCGCGCCCCCGTTCGCCTCGACCCGGCGCCGGACCGTCTCGACCTCGTCGGTGAGGGCGTCCAGGCGCTCGAGCGTCTCGTCGAGCTCGTCGAACAGCTCGTCGACCCGCCCCGAATCGCCAGTCGACTGCTTCTCCTCGGCCATGCGGGTGAGATTCCCGAGAGAGCCAATGGCCGTTGCGCCCGTTCACGGGTTCGTCCGTCGGTAAGCCGCCCTTACCGGCCGCGTGACGGCGGTGGCCGGCCTAGTCGACCCGCTCGAAGCGAATCGGCAGCGACTCGACGCCGTAGATGAACGAACTGCGCAGCGGCTGGAGCTCGTCGGCCGCGATCTCAACGGCCGCGATCCGGTCGAGCAACTCCCCGAGGGCGACGTTGGCCTCCAGGCGCGCCAGGGGCGCGCCCAGGCAGTAGTGCGTCCCGTGGCCGAACCCGAGGTGCTGGTTGGGCGAGCGATCGGGAACGAACTGGTCGGCGTCGGGGAACTGGCCTTCGTCGCGGTTGGCCGAGCCGAGCCAGACGGCGATGCGGTCGCCGGCCGCGATCTTCTCGCCGCCGATCGTCGTCTCCGTGCGGGCGGCCCGCGTCATGGCCTGCACCGGCGAGCGGTAGCGCAGCACCTCCTCGATCGCCGACCGGAGCGCTCGTTCGTCGCCGCGGACGGCGTCGAGGGCGCCCTCGTCGGCGAAACAGCGGACGGCGTTGGTCACGAGGTTCGTCGTCGTGACGTTACCGGCGATCAACAGGAGCATGCAGGTGCCAAGCGCCTCCTGCTGGGACAGCTGCGAGCCGTCCGGGAGCTCGGCGGTGACGATCTCCGAGACCAGGTCGTCCCGGGGGTCCTCGCGGCGGGCCTCGATGAGGTCCATGAAATACGTCGCCATCTCCATCTGGATCTCCTGCTGGCGCTCGAGGTACTCGGCGGTGTCCTCGCGGGCGCTGGCGGCCGAGACCAGGGTGTCGGACCACTCCTTGAACTGCTCGCGGCGCTCGGCCGGGACGCCAAGCAGCTCGGCGATGACGATCACCGGCAGCGGGTACGCGAGGTCGGCGACGACGTCCAGCTCGGTCGCGCCGTCGGCGAGCGCGTCGTCCAGTAGCTCGGTCGTCAGCTCGCGGATCCGCGGCTCGAGGTCGCGGACGGCCCGCGGGTCGAAGGCGTCGTCGACGACCCCGCGGAGCGCGTCGTGGCGCGGCGGGTCCTGGAACAGCATCGTCTCGAAGATCAGCCCCTGGCCCGGCCCCTCGGGCTCCTGGAAGTCCGAGAGCTCGCGCGGGTTCGCCGAGAACGTCTCGTCGTCGGCGAGCACGGACTTGACGTCCTCGTAGCGGAACACGTCCCAGGTATCGCGGGCGGGGTCGTACCGGACCGGCGACTGCTCGCGCATCTCGGCGTACCAGTCGAACGGCTCGAGCCAGGCCTCGCGGTCCTGGAGCGCGTCGGGGATGGTCTGGAGGCCCTGCGGGTTGGCGGAACTCATGGCCGGACCTACGACGGGACGACTGGTGAAGGTTCACACCCGTCGGGACGCCGGCACGTCCGGCGGGGCCCGTCCCTCGACCGCGGTCGATGGCGTCATGAGGGCCGCGGCCGTATGGCCGGCACATGGGCGGACCGCGCGCGATGGTGACCTGTCCGGACTGCGACTACAGCGAACGCTTCGACCGCCTGGGCGCGGCGCGGGCGGCCGTCGAGGCCCACCGGGTCGAGGCGGGCCACGAGGCGACCTGGGAGCTCCACGAGATGGCCGCCGGCGTCGAGCGCGCGGGCGCCGACGCGGGCGTCTGCGGCATTCCCGGGATGACCAATGCCGACTCGCCGCTCGTTCAGGACGAGGAGTGACCGCTCCCCGCGGGGAGGCCGGCGCTCGCCAGCGCGAACACGTTGATTTCGTCCGGTTGCTCGGCCAGCAGCGCCGCGGCCGCTGCCGGTGAGCGCACGCAGGCCGCCGTCGCGTACGGCATCGCCGCGAGCGCGTCGACCCGCGCCCCGCCGGCGTCGACCACCTGGAGGGCGTCGGGGAGGTGGCGCTCGCGGTCCAGCCCGTAGTACACCGCCGCCCCGTCCGCGGTGACGCTGGCGACGCTTTCGGCCGCCGGGTCGAGTCGACCACCGTCAGGCCCCCGAACCGTCGGCGCTGCGTCGGCCAGATCCGCCCCCGCGAGCCAGAGGTCGAACCGGCCTCCGGGGTCGAAGCCGTCGCGGCGCTCCGCGCGCCGCAACCGCTCGACGACGTCCGCGTGCGCGGGCCAGGCGAGCGGGGCCAGCGACCGCGTCCCGTCGGCGACCGCCAGCCGCACTCGCGTCGAGGCGCCGGGTGTGAGCCTCGCGTCGGGGCTCGCGCGGCCCAGCGCGAACGGATCCAGGGCCCGCTCGCGGGCGAGCAGGGAGTCGGCCTCGCGCTCGGTGAGGAACGCCGCCGGATCCCACGGCATCGCGACGACGTCGCGCAGTGTGGCAGGGTCGGCGTCGTTCCGGGTGTCGATCCGGAGGGTCAGCGTGCCGTCGGCGAGGAACCGCTCGCGGGGGAGCGCGCGGAAGACGGCCGTCGGGACGCCGGCGTGGGGGTACTCCCAGTCGACGTAGCCGCCGGCGTCGCCCAGCAGGGCCCACTCGCCGTCGGCCGTCCGCGCCCGGACGCGGTGGGCGTAGAAGGCCAGGGCGTCGGCGCGCAGCCAGAGGTCGAACCGGTCGGCGGGGTCGACGCGCGACTGTGCGGCCAGCGTGGGCATCCAGGCGCGGAGGTAGCGGTCGCGCGCGACCGTCGCCGTGGTGACGAGGTCCTCGGCGTACTCGGCGTCGGCGGCGTTGGGGACGAACGGGTCGAACCCGCGGGTCGTCGGCGTGGCGCTGCTGGAGAGGTACCAGCCGATCCCGGCGGCGCCCGCCGTCCGCGCCGCGCGGAGGTTCGAGCGCAGCGACTCCCCGGACGGCGTGTGTCCCGGGTTGATCGTGTGCGCCTGGCCGATGTTGAACACGGGCGCGCCGCCGAGGGCGTCGCGGGCGTTGCCGATCAGGCTGCGGACGGCCGCGTCGGCGACCTCGGGGCCGGCGTCTTTCTCGTACCAGCCGCGGTAGAAGTCCGTGAACGCGAAGTCCGGCGTCGCGCCGCGGTAGCGCAGCGCCCCCGCGAGCTCGCGGAACACCTCGGGCTGTTTCGAGTCGACGACGTACGGGAAGTGCGGGAAGATCCCCACGTCGAGGGCGGGATTTTCAGCCTCGATCGCGGCCTGCTGGGCCGCGAAGATCGCCGGCCCGTCGGCGCGCAGGCGCTCGACCGTCCGCTGGTTCCACTTCCCGCTCGGGCTCCACGCGCCCATCACCGGCGCCTCCTGCCAGAGGATCAGCCGGCCGCCGTCGAAGCGCTCGCGGTACGCCGCGGCGACCGCGCGCAGGCCGGCGAGGTGACGCTCGCGGGCGGCGTCGTCCCGGCGGAACTGCCCGGCCGTCAGCTCGCGCAGCACCCCCACGTTGAACCACGGTTCGACGCCGAACGATTGCGCATCGGCCAGCACCGGCTCGATCACCGACGCGACGTCGGGCCCGCTGGCCGGCGGCTGGCCGAGCGCGACGGCCAGGCCGTGACGGGCGGCGAACGCGAACAGGTTCTCGCGCAGCCGCCGGTCCTGCCAGGTGCCCGCGCCGAGCCAGACGAAGTCCTCGCGGTTGCCGTTCCCGTCGCCCGGGTCGGACCCGCCGGCCTGGTCGGCCCGGGGCGCGGTGTGGCTCGCCACCTGCCAGCCCGCGTACCCGCCGGCGCCGACCGCGAGGGCGCCGCCGGTCGCCGCCAGCGTCTGGCGCCGGGTCGCGGTCGAGCCGTCCCGGTCGCCGTCGCCGGTCGTCCCGCCGTCGGCGAGCGCTCGCCTGCGGGGCCGGTGCTCGGCGCGCGCTGCCGGCTGGTCGTCCGCGCGTCCGGGTCCGCCGGGCGGTCGCGTCCGCGGAGCCATGGGGTTCGAGTCCACGTTCCCGGGGAAAAAACCGCGGGCGAAGCGGCGGCGCGGTCGCCCAACAGGTGTGCTTTTCCGCCTGCCTGTGCAAGGCCCGCCGTGGCGTCCCCCTACGACGTGCTCGGGATCGAGCCCCCGGCCGACGACGACGCGATCCGCGCGGCCTACCGGGAACGCGTCAAGGCGGTCCACCCCGACCACGGCGGCACCGTCGAGGAGTTTCGCCGCGTCCGGGCGGCCTACGAGCGCCTGCAGCGCGGCGACGACGCCGCCGGGGAGTGGGACGACGAGGCGACGACGGCGGCCGAGCCCGACGACGCGCGGCCGGACCGCCGCGACGGCGACGCGGCGACCGCGGACGGGTCCGCCGAGGACGAACCCACGACGGCGACCGTCGAGTACCTGAACTACGACGTGCTGGCCGACTACGGGTGGTCGCTCGCCGACGAGGACCTGTTCGCGAAGGCGGCCGCCGCCGACCTCGACCGGGTGGACTACGGCGCCTTCGAGGTGCGCCCCGGCGAGTCGCTGCTCTCGGCGGCCGAGCGCACCGGCCACGCCTGGCCGTTCGCCTGCCGGGGCGGGGCGTGCTCGAACTGCGCGGTCGCCGTCCGCGAGGGCGAGTTGCCCCCGCCGGCCAGTCACGTCCTCCCGCCGTCGCTGATCGACCGCGGCATCCGCCTGTCCTGCAGCGTCACCCCCGAGACCGACCGGGCGAAGGTCGTCTACAACGTCAAGCACCTCCCCGGCGTCAACGAACTCCTGCTGCCGGCCAGCCGCTTCGAGAAGACCTACGCCTCCGACTGAGCGCTCCCGACGCCCTGCCTACCGGAGCCCGCGCGCCAGCGAGCCGAGCAGCCCGCCCGCGAGCGGGATCGCGACGCTGACCGCCAGCACCTGCCCCATCGCGAGGTAGGTGTCGAGCGCCCCCGCCGTCGCCAGCCAGGCGGCGAACGCGAGGAGCGCGAGCGCGCCGAATCCGAGGCCCACCAGCAGTCCCCGCGCGAGCGAGCGCTGGGGCAGCGCCACCAGCGCCCCGCCGACGGCGAACCCGAGCCAGTGGACCCAGGCGAGCGCCAGCCCGAGAACCACGGCGCCGGCGGTCAGTAGCCAGCGCCGGCGTTCGTCTGCGCGGACGGCGTCGAGCCGGGCGCCCAGCGCGCTCATCGCCCGCCCTCCCTGAAGCGGACGTCGGTTCGATCGGGGGCCGACAGCGGGATCGGCTTGTACTCGCCGTCGGCCCAGGCGCGGAGCTGGTCGCTGTAGTGCGCCGAGAACGGCGAGCCGTCGTTGCCGCCGGGGAACGCCCCCTGGGCGGGGCCCGCCTCGGCGGCCAGCGGGACGATCTGGCGCCAGCTGCTCCCGACCGATTCGGCCTTGCGGAAGTTGTTCAGCGTGGCCTCCGAGCCGTCGGTCGGGTAGCGCGGGTAGTTCAGCCACGCGCGATCGAACGGGTGGTCGATCGCGGTGCGGTTGTAGTCGCCGAAGGTCTCCCAGCCCTCACTGTCGAGTTCGCTCGCCGTCCGGTCGAGCGCGTCGGCGATCGCGGCGTCCCGGTCGTCCTCGAACCACGCCGAGTCGGCGGGCAGGCGCAGCAGCACCCAGTCGTTGCCGTAGTACTCCGACGGGTCGCGGCGGTCGTCGAGGTGGCGCTCGAGCCGCGGGCGGAAGACGACGTCGCGGTAGTGGTGGACGAACCGCGCGAACACCAGCGCCGCCCGCGAGTCCCGGTCCATGCGGTAGTCCCAGCCGTCCAGTTCGTCCAGCAGGTCGGCGGCGTCGCCCTCGATCGCGTCCCGGGCGTCGCGCATCGTCGGGACGAACATCGCAGCCCGCTCGTCGTCGGTGTCGCGCTGGAGGTCGCGCACGAACGCGGGCGTCACGGGTTCGTCGCTGGCGACGCGGGCGTCGAGGCGGTCCCACAGGCGGATCCCGCGGAACGGCTCGGCGTAGGCCTCGGCGAAGTAGTGGGGGTAGTCGGCGTCGTCGACGATCCGCTGGTTGGCGGTGCCGACGTAGCCCGGGTTCACGACGTGAGGCATCTCCTCGTAAGGGATGAATCCCTCCCACGATGACTCGCCGTAGGGCGTGAACCCGGCCCACTCGCCCTCCTTCGCCGAGCCGTCGAACACCTGATTGCCGGGGACGGGCTCGCCGTCGGTCCGGCGGATGGGGACCTTCCCGGTGACCCGATAGAGCGTGTTGCCGTCGCGGTCGGCGTAGACGCAGTTCTGCGTGGGCAGGTCGAAGGTCCGCAGCGCGTCGCGGGCGTCGGCCAGTCCGTCGCTCCGGCAGAGTTCGAGGACGGCCGCGGCCGTCCGGGTGGCCGTCAGGCCGGTCCAGGCGACGCCCACCTGGCTGCGGAAGCGGTCGCCGTCGCTCTCGGCGCCCAGCACCGGCCCGTGGACGGTCTTGCGGACCGTAACGTCGCGATCGGGGCCGTCCGCGACCGCGATCGTGCGGGTCTCGTCGTCGAACGCGCGGTACGCGTCGCCGTAGCGGTACTCCCCGCCCCGGGTGTCGTAGGTGTAGAAGTCGATGCAGTCGGCGCCCGCGTTCGTAAAGCCCCAGGCGCCGGCCTCGTTGCGGCCGATGATGACGAACGGGATGCCGGGGAAGGTGACCCCGCGGGCGTGGGTCTTCGGCCCGCGGACGTGCTGTTCGTACCAGACGGGCGGGGCCATCAGCGTGAGGTGGGGGTCGTTCGCGAGGATCGGCGCGCCCGAGCGGGTGTGCTCGCCCGAGACCAGCCACGAGTTCGACCCGATCCCGGGCGGGGACTCGAACGCCGAGAGCCACTCGGTCAGCGCGGGGTCGACGGGGCGCTCGCGGGCGGCGGTCGCGGTTCCCGCGCCGCCGGTTCCGGTCGAGGCCGCGCCGTGGTTCAGGATCGTCGCGTCGTGGTCGAGCCGGTCGGGCAGGAGCGAGTCGGCGGCCGCGGGGCCGAGCTCGGCGGCGACCGTCGCCTTCCGGAGGGTGCGGAAGCTGCCGGTCAGCCCCCAGGAGATCTGGACGGCCGCCAGCAGCGTGTCCTCGGGCGTCCAGGGCGCGGGCTCGTAGCCCAGCAGGTCGAACTCCTGGGGGAGCGGGCCGTCGAGGTGGCGGTTGATGCCGTCGGCGTACGCTTCCAGGAGCCGCCCGGCCTCGGTGTCTTCGAGCAGGTCCCGGCAGGCCGCGGCGGCGCCGGCGAAGTCCATCTGGACGTGGAAGCGATCGGAGGGCAGGGTGGCCTCGCCGACGACCGCGGAGAGCTGGCCGCGCATCTGGCGGCGCTGGAGGTCCAGTTGGAACAGGCGGTCGGCGCCGTGGGCGTAGCCGGTGGCAAAGGACAGCGCCGCCTCCGAGTCGGCTGTGAGGTGGGCGACGTGGTGGTCGTCGTAGGCCAGCTCGGCGGGGCCGTGGGGGGTCTCGACCGTCCCCGGGAGGTCGTCGGCGACGGTGTCCCACACCGAGCCGCTGCCGGGGGCGAAGCGATCGAGGTAGCTGCGCGCGGGCGTGGCGGCGGCGCCGAGGACGCCCCCGCCCAGGACGGCCGCGAGGACGGCGCGGCGGGTCTGCTCCCGATCCATGAACGGGCCAGGCGTGGTCAGTTGATAAACGCTCGGACGGAATCGGGGTCGGCGCCGGCGTCGGCCGCAACCTTCTTCGGGGCCTCGCCGCGATGGGTTCGGCATGCAACGCGTCTGGCTGCTCGGGGGCCTGGGGGCCGCGGCGGTCCTGCTGGTCGTCCTCGCGCTGGTGCTGCTGCGCCGGCGGTCGGCGGGTCGGCGCCGCTCGAAGCGGGCCCACGAGGCCGCCCAGGAGCGCGAGCCGCCCGTCGAACTCGGCGAGACGTACGCCTTCGGCGTCACGGAGTTCACCGACCACCACTCGGGCGAGCGCGTCGCGGTCGGGAAGGTCGAGGGGTTCGTCCTGTTCGCCGCGGACGTCCCCGACGGCGTCCGCGAGGGCGACGTCATCCGCGCGACGGTCCTGTCGTTCAACCGCGGGCGGACGTCGGCCGACGCGCAGTTCGTCGAGCGGGCCTGACCCCCGACGGGCCTGCACTTGCGCCGCGTGCGGTTTTCCGGCCCGCGGCCGTACCCCGACCGCATGCTCGACCCGAGCGCCGACGCCGAGACCGCCCTGTACTGGTTCGGCCGAACCGCCCTCGACGCCGACGGCGACGCGGCCGCGATCCCGTCGGCCGTCGCCGAGTTCGGCCTGCTCGAACCGGGCGCCCGCGTGTTCTGGGCGCCCGACCCCGCAGTCCCCGCCGCCTTCCTCTCGCACCACGAGGACCTCTTCGAGGACGACGGCGGCGTGCTGCTCGCGGGCTCGGACGACCTCGACCGCGAGCTCGATCTCGCGGTCCCGTCGGTCCTCCTGGAGACGGGTGGCCTCGCCGACGGTCCCGCCGACGCGCCCGTCCTCGAAGCCGGCACGAGCGTGCACTTCCTGACGACGCCTGACCTGCTCGACGCCGGCGCGTGCATGGTCGCGACCGACGCGGTCGTCCGCGAGCTGTTCGCCGACCGGATCGACGCTGCCTGACGCTCCCGGCTCGCCCCGCCGCGACCGCCCTGCAGATCCTGTCTTCACTGATATACCGGATACTCGGCAGTCTATCACGATCGCTCGTCACGGCCGGATCGGAAGATCCGTCGAGTCGGTCGAGTTACGTCGCGAGAGTGCGTCTATACACGAAGTACGGCCTCCGACTCCCCGGACGGTCGCTCACACCCGACGAACTGGGCTAATGTCGACTGCAACCGATGAAAGACGACTATACCTGTCGAAGAGGGCTAGTACGACGTCAAATACTCTCGCTAGGTCTGTTATATCATATTACTGTTGGGAACGCCAACTACTCGGATTACCAACATACGATCGTCCGCTCACCGATCGTCGATCACGCGGGCCGGTGATCTCGCGAGGACACTGCTGTTCGACGAATCGGAACGGGGCGGCCGCGCGCCGTCGGTGGATTACAGTCGTAACGATGTAAAGAACCACGGCTGACGCGGCGTCGTCACCGGCTGCAGGCGTGCTGGACGTCGGCCGGTCGGTCGACGACGGTGGAGCGCGACGCTGAGCGGGGGTTCGCGCGGGCGTTCCGGAGGGTGAAACGAATCAGGCGTACGCGATGTTCAGCTCGAGTTCGTTGGCGGTGCCCAGCAGGAGGTTGGGGAGCTCGGTCTCGAGGCGCTCGCCGGTCAGGCGGTGGGAGGGACCTGAGACCGACAGCGCGCCGATGACGGCGTCGTCGGGGCCGGTCACGACGACGCCGACCGCGTTGAGGCCCTCGAGGTTCTCCTGGCGGTTGAAGCTGTACCCGCGCTCGCGGATCGCCGCGAGTTCCTCGAACAGCGCCTCGCGGTCGGTGATCGTCGCGTCGGTGATCGGCTCGAAGGCCGCGTGTTCGACGATCTCGAACAGGCGAGCCTCCGGGACGTGTGCGAGGATCGCCTTGCCGGCGGCCGTCGCGTGCAGCGGGATGCGGCTGCCGATGCCCGGATCGGTGTGGACGGCCTGCTCGCCGAACGAGCGGTGGATGTACACCGCCTCGTAGTGCTCCTCGACGATGAACTGCGCGCGCTCGCCCGTCTCGGTGGCGATCTCTTCGACCTTATCCTTGGCGAGCGCGTAGCCGAGCCGCCGAGTCCGGGCGTGCTGGCCGAGGTCCAGAAAGCGCAGGCCGACGGCGTACTCGTCGCCGTTTCGCACGACGTAGCCGAGTTCGTGCAGCGTCGCGAGGTGGCGGTGGATCGTGCTCTTGGCGTAGCCCAGCGCGTCGGCCGCGCCCGTCACGGTCGCGCCGTCCGCGCGCTTGACGTACTCGACGATGTCGAACATCGTCCGCGTCGCCTGCACCGTCTCGTGCCCGTCGCCGGCGGTCATGACACACGGCTGGGGCGCTGGCGGTAAATAGCGTTCGGAATCGCGGAACGCACCCGCGAGCGACCGCCGACGCGCGGACCACGTGGATTTAAGTCGGCCGGTTGCCGAGTCCCGGACGTTCGAATGGTAGGCAGAGACACGGTTCCGCTCACTGAGCAGCAGCGACTGGTGCGCGAGTCGATCCGCGATATCTGCGCCGACTTCGACGCGGCGTACTGGCGCGAACGGGACGCTGCGGGGGAATACCCCCGCGAGTTCGTCGACAGCCTCGCCGAGCACGGCTGGTTCGGGGCCTTGCTCCCCGAAGAGTACGACGGCGCGGGCATGTCGACCGAGGAGGTCGTGGTGATGATGGAGGAGATCGCCGCCAGCGGCGGCGGTTTCAGCGCCGCCCAGGCGGTCCACGGCGCCATCTACAACTCCGTCCCGCTGGTGAAGTACGGCAGCGAGGAGATGAAACGGGACCTCCTCCCGGGTGTCGCCCGCGGCGAGACGTCCATCCAGGCGTTCGGGCTCACCGAACCCAACGCCGGGTCGGACTCGACGTCGATCGAGACGCGCGCTCGGAAGGACGGCGACGAGTGGGTCGTCGACGGCCAGAAGATCTGGATCTCCCGGGTCGACCAGAGCGACTACCTCGTGCTCATGGCGCGCACCACGCCGAAGGACGAGGTCGAGAAGCGCACCCGCGGGATGACGATGTTCCTCGTCGACCTCGCGGACGCCCGCGGGCAGGGCGCCTTCGAGATGAAACAGATCGACAAGACCGCGAGCAACTTCGTCCACTCCTTCGAGCTGTGGTTCGAGGGCCTGCGCCTGCCCGACGACGCCGTCATCGGCGAGGAGGGCCGCGGGTTCTACCAGATGCTCGACGGCCTGAACGAGGAGCGGCTGGTCATCGCCGCGGAGGCGGTCGGCCTCGGCGAGGCGGCCATCGACGCCGGCGTCGAGTACGCCGCCGACCGCGAGGTGTTCGGCCGCCCGATCGGCAGCAACCAGGCGATCCAGCACCCGCTGGCGGAGGCGTACGCCCGCGTGCAGGCGGCCAAGCAGATGGTCTACAGCGCGGCGAGTAGCGCGGTCGATCGAAGTGAGACCGCGGAGAAAGCCAGCGGCGAAGCCGCGAGCAGCACGGTCGACCGCGACGGCGACGCCAAGGCGATCGGCGCCCGGGCGAACATGGCGAAGTTCCTGGCGGCTGACGCGGCATTCGAGGCGGCCGACGCGGCCGTCCAGGCCCACGGCGGCTTCGGCGTCGCCCGCGAGTACGACGTCGAGCGCTACCTGCGCGAGGCGCGGCTCACGCGCCTGGTCCCGATCACCCAGCAGCTCGTGTTGAACTTCCTCGGCGAAAACGTGTTGAACCTCCCCCGATCATACTGACCATGACCGACGCAGACGACGACAGCGAACGGGACCGGCGACTGGTCGCCGGCTGGCAGGGCCGATACTACGAGGACTTCACCGTCGGCGACGTCTACAAGCATCCCTACGGCCGGACCGTCACCGAGACGGACAACGTCTGGCTGACGAACGTGACGATGAACCTGAACCCGATGCACTTCAACGAGG
>JBDGSW010000154.1:0-52577 GCA_042217345.1 Haloarculaceae archaeon | reverse complement strand
CCGCTCGCCTTCTCCGAGGACTCCCTGCGGTCGTCCTCGCTGCTCGCGGGTCGTCCCTCCCCGCTCGCCTTCTCCGAGGACTCCCTGCGGTCGTCCTCGCTGCTCACGGTCCGACCTCCGCACCAAACCACTCACGGGTCGCGTCGCGAACTCGTTCGAGAACGCGCGGATCCGTGCTCGGCCGGCCGACGCTCACCGCGTCGGCACCGTACCCCAGATACTCCCGGACTGACTCGCGGTCGCGCACCTCGTTGTTGGCGATCACGAACAGTTCGGGCGCGGAATCGACGACGTCGGCCACGACCGGTTCGCTGTCCATCGCATCGACGTGGATCGCGTCCGCACCGGCGTCGGCCAGTCGCTCGGCTAGCGACGGCAGGTCGACGCCGCCGACCGCCGCCCGCACCTTCACGCTAACGGTCGCGCCGGTCGCCGACGCCGCTCGGACGTACTCACAGAGGCGGTCGCCGTCGGCCAGGAGCGTCTCGCCGGCGCCCGCGGCGCACAGCTCGTCCTGGCGGCAGTGCGCGTTGACCTCCAGGACGGCACCCCGGTCGCGACAGACGGCGGCGACCTCTCTGAGGGGCGCGACGCTCGTCGTCCGGACGTTGACGCCCGGGAGCAGCGGCGCGTCTGCCAGGGAGGCGAGCTGGTCGTCGACGAACGCCACGGGATCGCCGGGGAGGAACTCGGTGCGATCCCGTTCGACGATCGCGCGGGCGGCCTCGCGGGTCGGCCCGTCGATCGCGATCCCGCCGAGGAACGCGGCGCCAGCGTACGCACTCCCCTGGCGGGCCCACTCGGCGTCGGACTCGCCGCTGAGACTCGAGAGGGCGACGCGGGGGCGAAAGTCCAGGCTCATCGGACGGCCTCCAGGGCCTCGGCGGTCGCGCGGGCGACCCGCTCGGCGTCGGCGGTCGTGTCGAGCGTCGTGTCGGTGCGGACGACCGGCCGGTCGAGGTCGGTCCCGTCGGCCGAATCGAGGACGAACGCGTCGGCGAACTCGTAGGCGTCGGCCACGCCCGCGGTCGAGGGCTCGTACCCGACCGCTGCCATCAGGTCGGCAGCCGGCCCGGAGAACACCTCGTCCTCGACGAACGGCGAGACGGCAACGACGGGCGTCTCGGCGAGGGCGTCCTCGATGCCGTCGACGGCCAGCAGCGGACCGATGCTCGTGACGGGGTTCGAGGGGCCGATCACGACCGGATCCGACAGCGCCGTGAGGACGGCGTCGGTGGCGGTCGCGTCCGCGGCGCCGCGGAATTCGACGTCCTCGACGGCCGGCTCGCCGCCCCGGCCCACCCAGAACTCCTGGAAGTGCATCTGGCCGTCGGGGGTGTGGACGATGCTCGCCACCGGGTCGTCGCTCATCGGCACGAGGTCCCACGGCAGGTCGAAGGCGTCGGCGAGGATCCGGGTGACCTCGGTGAGCGTGTGACCCTCGTCGAGCAGGCCCGTCCGGGTGAGGTGGACGGCGCGGTCGCGGTCGCCGATCAGCATGAACTCGGCGACGCCGGAGAAGCGGCGCCACCGTGCCAGGCGTCGGCCCTCGGTCTGGCGCTCGGGCGGGAGGTAGCGCGGCCCGTCATCGAGGCCAGCGGCGTCGGCCAGGCGCAGCAGTTCCTCGTGGGTGGCCGTCGAGTCGTCGGCGATGCCCCACCAGGTGTCGCGATCGAGGACGTCGCCGCCGAGAAAGAGCACGGTGTCGACGTCCGGGCAGACGAGAAAGCCCCCGAGCTCGACGTCGTCGCCGGTGTTGCCGACGACCGTCACGTCGGCCGGGTCGAAGGCGGCGTCGGCGCCCCGGAGGAGCTTGGGCGTGCCCGTCCCGCCGGAGAGGAAAGTGACCATACCCAGCCGTGGGGAAGCCCAGGGGTAAACGCTTTCGTCGCTGGCAGTCGACGCCGCGAGCCCGGTCAGGCCCCGCCCGACGCGGTGGCGTTCCCCCGTGCGGCGGTGGATTGGCGGGCGGCCGGCAGCCAGGACGGCGGCGACACCTGCGCAGCGCCGACCTCGCTGTAGCGGATCGACAGGTCGTACCGGATCCGCTGGCCGCGGGAACTGTCTCCGGTGACGTGGTAGTCGAACGACCGAACGACGCCGCCGTCTGCGAGTCGCAGGCAGCCGCTGACCGCGGAGGCGTTCTCGGGGGCGACCCCGGTGAGGTTCCCCACGGCCGGGTCGAGCTGGTCGGCGCCGTCCACCGAGTAGGTGTGGACTGTCCGGCCGTCGACGGTGCTGGTTCCCTCGTCGGTGAAGTTCATCGCGCGCACGAAACTGGCGATCGGGGGGCGCGCGTACCGGGTGGCGTTGACGCTCTCGGGGCCGAGCTCGGCGAATCGGGAGCCGTTGCCGACGGCCAGCCGCGCGTAGGCCGAGCCGTTGCCCGTCGCGTAGACGTCGACCTGGGGCTGCAGCGACACGGACTGGTGGTTGCGATAGGCCCCGGAACCGAGGTCGACGGTAGCGGAGACGTTGGCGTAGTTGCGGAGCTGGCCGCCGTCCAGCGGCGTGAGCGTCGAGTTCCGGACGTAGTGGAACCGGCCGGCGTCCTCGAGGGCGGCCTGGTGGGCGTCCATCATCGCCGTCGCGTTGTCCGGGCCGACGGCGGGGCCGCCGTCGCTCGCGCTCTGGCCGCTCCCGCCGAGCAGGCCGTTACAGCCCGCCAGCCCGACGAGGGCGACCAGCGCGATCCCGAACAGCATGCGGTTGCGCATGCGGTCGGCTGGCGACGGGGGCCCTTGAATCGACTGACTTCCGGCCCAGGTGCGGGCCCTTTTATCCCAGGGCTGTGTACCCCGGATCGATGAAGAGCATCAAGGACAGTGTGCACGACTACATCGAGGTGTCGGGCGTCGCCAGGGACTTACTCGACACCCCGACTGTCCAGCGGCTCCGGCACGTCCGCCAGCTGGGGACCGTCACGCTCGTCTATCCCTCCGCGAACCACACGCGATTCGAGCACAGCCTCGGCGTCTATCACCTGGCAACCGAGGCGCTCGCCCACCTGGGGATCGAGGGCCAGCAGGCCGAGCGCGTCCGCGCCGCGGCGCTGCTGCACGACGTCGGTCACGGCCCGTTCAGCCACAACCTCGAGGACCTGATCCACCGCCGCACGGGCAAGTGGCACGACGACGTCCACGGCCTGCTCGAGACGGGCGAGGTCGCGCGCGTACTGACCGATCACGGCCTGAACGCCCACGCCGTCGCGGACCTCGTCGCCGGCGACGGCAAGCTCGGCCAGCTCGTCTCCGGCGAGCTCGACGTCGACCGGATGGACTACCTCGTCCGCGACGCCCACCACACGGGCGTTCCCTACGGGACCATCGACACCGAGCGCCTCGTCCGCGAGCTGTCGTTCGTCGACGACGAACTCGTCCTCGCGGAAGGCAACGTCCAGACCGCCGAAAGCCTGCTGGTCGCCCGCGCGCTGATGACGCCGACGGTCTACAACCACCACACGGCGCGCATCTCGAAGTCCATGCTCCGGCGGGCGGCCGAACGCCTGCTCGAGGAGTCGTCCGTGACCGGCCAGCAACTGCGCCGGATGGACGACCACGATCTGGTGGTCGCGTTGCGCGACTGCGACGCCACGGCCGAGACGGCCCGGCGCCTCTCCGCGCGCGATCTCTACAAGCGCGGCGTCTGGGCGGAGATGCCCGACGTCCCCGACGCGCTGTTCGAGCGCAGCCACGACGAGGTCCGGGCCGACGAGCGCGCCATCGCCGACGAGGCCGAGGTCGACCCAAGCGCGGTCATCCTCGACGTACCCAGCAAGCCGACGATGGCCGAGTCGACCAGTCGCGTCGTCGTCAACGGCGAGGTCCGCCCGCTGGGTGATCAGTCGACGCTCGTCAGCGCGCTGCGGGCGGTCCAGCGCGACCAGTGGCGGATCGGCGTCTACGCGCCCGAAGCCGTGGCCGAGCGCGTCGGTCACGCCGCAACGCGCGTCCTCGGGCTCGATCTGGGCGGCACGCTCGTCAGCGACGCCCGCCCCGGCGTCCACGCCACGCTCGACGACTTCCGGGAGGAACCATGACCCTCGAAGGCACGATCCTCGCGGGGCGGGACTTCGAGCCCGTCGAAGGCCGCGTCGTGGTCGAGGACGGCGAGATCCAGGCCATCGAGGAGGAATCGGTCGACAGCGACGACGTGATCGTCCCGGCGTTCGTCAACGCTCACACCCACATCGGCGACTCCATCGCCAAGGAGGCCGGCGAGGGGCTCTCGCTGGACGAACTCGTCGCGCCGCCGGACGGGCTGAAACACCGCCTGCTCCGCCAGGCCAGCGACGAGGAGAAGATTGCCGCCATGCACCGCTCGCTGCGGTTTATGCAGGAGAGCGGCACCGCAGCCTGCATCGAGTTCCGCGAGGGCGGCGTCCCCGGCGTGGCGGCCATCCGCGAGGCGGCCGCCGACCTCGAGATCGACCCGGTGGTGCTGGGCCGGGAGACGATCGACGCGATGCACGCGGCCGACGGCTTCGGCGCCAGCGGCGCCCGCGACGGCGAGTTCGGCGCCGAGCGCACCGCCACCCGGAAGGCCGAGAAGCTGTTCGGCATCCACGCCGGCGAGCGCGACGCCGCAGACGTCAACCCCGCGCTGGACCTGGACCCGGACTTCCTGGTCCACATGGTCCACACCGAGCCGCTGCACCTCGAACGCGTCGCCGACAAGGACGTCCCGATCGTCGTCTGCCCGCGCTCGAACCTCGTGACGAACGTGGGTGTCCCCGACGTCGCCGAGCTCGCCGCGCACACGACGGTCGCGCTGGGGACGGACAACGTCATGCTCAACAGCCCGTCGATGTTCCGCGAGATGGAGTTCACCGCCAAGCTCGCCGACGTGCCGGCCCGCGACGTGCTGGCGATGGCGACCTACAACGGCGCCGAGATCGCCGACCTGAACTGCGGCGTGATCGAGCCCGGCCGGGACGCCCGACTGCTCGTCCTCGACGGCGACTCCGACAATCTGGCCGGCGCGAAGAACCTCGTCCGCGCCGTCGTGCGCCGCGCAGGCGTCGCCGACGTCGCGTCGGTCCACCTCGAAACCGCGGACTGACGGGCGGGTGCGACGCGGCCCGCGACGGCGGGCAAAGTTTAAGCGCGCCCGCCACAACCGTGCTAGGTGATACCGATGTACGAGCGCATACTGCTGCCGACGGACGGCTCGGCCGGCATGCGACGCGTGATCGACCACGCGGCCGATCTGGCGGCGGCACACGACGCGCTCATCCACGCGCTGTACGTCGTCGATTCGGGGAGCTACGCCAGCCTCCCGATGGAGACGGCCTGGGACGGCATCGCGGGGATGCTCCGCGAGGAGGGCGAGACCGCGCTCGCTGCGGTCGAACGAGTCGTCGGCGAACGCGCGCCCGTCGAGACGGCCACCGTCGACGGCTCGCCCAGCCGCGACATCGTCAGCTACGCCCGAGAACAGGACTGTGACCTCGTCGTGATGGGCACGCACGGCCGGGGCGGCATCGATCGCCTGCTCATCGGCAGCGTGGCCGAGCGGGTCGTCCGGACCTCGGACGTCCCGGTCATGACCGTGCGCGTGCATCCCGGTGACGGCGACGGCGTTCGCGATCCCGCCGAAGACGCGACCGGCCCGGAGGCGACGCCCGAACCCGGCGCCGAGTGAGTCAGGCCGGCCGCAGGTGCTCGCAGTCGCCGGCGCTCACGCGGACCGGTCCGTCGTCGGTCTCGACGACGAGCGTCCCCGGGAACTCGACGTCGACGGCCTCGCCGACGACCTCCCTACGAGCGGTGTCCACGCGCACGCGCCGGCCGAGCGTCGCGGCGTACTCGCGCCAGGCCGGCAGGACCGCTTCTGGGTCGGCCCGGAGGGCGTTGAACTCCTCGAGTAGGCGCTGGGTGAACGCCCGGCGGTCGACGTCGCCGGCCTCGGCGCGAATGCTGGTGGCGCCGTCGACCAGCTGCCCGGGATCGACGTTCGCGTTGACGCCGATGCCGACGACGAGCCACGCGACGCGGTCGGCCTCGCCCTCCATCTCCGTGAGGATGCCGGCGAGCTTGCGGTCGCCCACGAGGACGTCGTTGGGCCACTTGATCGACGCGTCGACGCCCGCCTCCCGCGCGGCGCGAGTCGTCGCGACGGCGGCTGCGAGCGTGTAGATCGGCGCCTGGGCCGGCGGGCGGTCGGGCCGGAGGACGATCGACAGCCAGACGCCGCCGCTCGGGGCGACCCACTCCCGATTCAGTCGGCCCCGCCCGCCGGTCTGCTCGTCGGCGAGGACGACGACGTCGGTCGCGCCCCCAGCGGCGAGCTCCCGCGCTCGCGTGTTCGTGCTCGGGATCGAGTCGTGGTACTCCACCTCGAACGGCGCGTCCAGGCCGAACTCGACCGCGGCGCCGCCGAACTCCGGGACGGCGACCAGCGCGTACCCGCCGTCGGTGCTGTCGATCCCGAAGCCGGCCTCGCGCAGCGCCTCGACGTGCTTCCAGACGGCCGCCCGCGAGACGCCGAGGTCGTCGGCCAGCCGCGGCCCGGGGACGGGGCCCTCACGGATCGCCGCGAGGACCCGCCGTCGCGTCTCCTGCATGCCATCGGTTTCGACGGGTGGGGCCGTAAGTCGTGCGCCATCTCCCGGACGAGCACCGACGCTCCCGCCGCCTGCGGGTGGATCGGGTCCAGGCGCTACCTCGAGGATCGACCGGAAGGCAGCGAGACCGACGTCGGCGAGGTTCGCGACAATCGTCAGCGGCCGGGTGGTCGAACGCCGCGCGTGAGCGGCCGGTGTCGCGGCCCCGACCGGCGCTTAGAGCAGCCCCTTCGTTCCGATGCCGTACCCCCACTCCCAGCCGTCGGTCAGTGCCGGCAGCCGGCGGTCGGTGACGAACGAGCCCGCGACCGCCAGCCGGTCCGGCCCGAAGCCGATCCAGCTCGCGTACGCGCTCCCGCCCTCCGTTTCGCTCGTTCGGGCTCTCGCCATGAACTCGGCACGGTCGGAGAGGTGCGAATCGCTCGCGGACCCCTCCCGACTCGGCGGCGCCAGCGGATAGCGGATCGACGCACCGCCCGGTAGCGAGACGACCGCCGCGTCGCCGTCGCGCTCCGGGAGCGACGCGGTCCGCACCCACCCGCGGTCGAGGTCGACCCCGACGCCGACCCGCGTCAGGTGCATGGGCGTCTCGACCAGCCCCCACAGATCGTCCGTGGCCGTCACGTCGTCCAGGCCGAGAGCGCCCCACGTCAGGTGCACGAACCGATCGTCACCGGTCTGGTACGTCGCGACGGCGAAGTCGGCGTGCACGCGCCCGTCGTAGGTGCTGTCAGCCAGCGGCCGGCGGTCGCGCTCCCGCCACGCCTCGACCGGATCGAGGGCGGGCGGATCTGACCGGCCGAACACGCCGTACGGCCCGTGTATGTCGCGCGTCGCAGCCGCGTACTCGCGAAACGCTGTCGCAGTGAGCGCGGTCGTCCGCGACAGCGAGTCGGTGCCGCTCGCTCCGTATCGGGTCCTGACGGCGTCACGCGTCGCGTACCAGACGGCGCCGCCGGTAACGGCGACGCCGGTCCCAGTTCGCAGCACCGAACGTCGAGTGAGGGAGGGTGGCTTCGGGGACACAGACGGCGCTCGCCGCGTGGAGAAATAATGTTATCGAAGCGACCGTTATCCGGGGGCAGTGTCGAGACCGCCAGCGCGCTCACTCGATGACGACCAGCAGGTCGCCCATGTCGACGCTCTCGCCCTCGCCGACGGCGACCTGCGCGACGGTGCCGCCCCGCGGGGCGACGACGTCGTTCTCCATCTTCATGGCCTCGAGGACGCAGACGACGTCGCCGGCCTCGACCTCGTCGCCCTCGGCGACGGCGACGTCGAGGATGGTCCCCTGCATCTCGGCGGTGACCTGCTCGCCCTCGGCGGCCGCGGCCTGTCCGGAGCCCCCGGAGCTCCCGCCGCCACCGCCGCCACCGCCGCCGCCGCGACCGCCCGACGGGCGCTGTGCCTGGCCGCCGCCACCACCGTTGCCGGCCGCGGCGGGGATGGGTGCGCCGCCGCGCTCCTCTAAGTTGACCTGGAAGCGCTTGCCGTTGACCTCGACGGTGAACTCCCGTTCGACGACCTCGTCGTCGTCCCCGCCGGCGCCGGTGTCCTCGCTGCCCCACATCTCGTAGGCTTCGTCGATGCGCTCGGGGTCCAGCACCTCGTCGAGGTACTTGGTGTAGTGCCGGCCCTGGACGAACGCCTCGTCGGTGAGCATCAGCCGGTGGAACGGGATGATCGTGACGATGCCCTCGATGTCGTACTCGGCGAGGGCGCGCTGGGCGCGGGCGATGCACTCGGTTCGATCGGTGCCCCAGACGACCAGCTTCGCGATCATCGAGTCGTAGTCGGTGACGAGCTCGTCGCCCTGCCGGAGCGCGTCGTCCATGCGGACGCCGATCCCGCCCGGCGGGTCGTACACCTCGAGCTCGCCCCCGGTCGCGGGCGCGAAGTCGTTGGCCGCGTTCTCGGCGTTGATCCGGAACTCCATGGCGTGGCCGTCGATGTCGACGTCGTCCTGGGAGAAGTCCAGTTCCTCGCCGGCGGCGACCCGCAGCTGCCACTTGACGATGTCGATGCCCGTGATCATCTCCGTCACGGTGTGCTCGACCTGGATGCGCGTGTTCACCTCGAGGAAGTAAAAGTTCGTGTCCGGGCCGAGCACCTCGCCGGGCTCGCGGTCGGGATCCTCCTCGACGAGGAACTCGACGGTGCCGGCGTTGTAGTAGTCGGCCTCGGCGACGCCCCGGCGGGCGGCCTCGCCGATCTGCTCGCGGAGCTCGTCCGAGAGCGCGGGGCTGGGGCCCTCCTCGATGACTTTCTGGTGGCGCCGTTGCAGCGAGCAGTCACGCTCGCCGAGGTGGCGAACGTTGCCGTGGTGGTCGGCGATGATCTGGACCTCGATGTGGCGCGGGCGCTCGAGGTAGCGCTCGAGGTACACCGAGTCGTTGTCGAAGTAGGCCTCGCCCTCGCGCTGGGCGCTCTCGAGCTGGTCTTCGATCTCGTCTTCGTCGCGGACGATCTTCATGCCGCGGCCGCCGCCGCCACCCTCGGCCTTGATGGCGATCGGGTAGCCGTGCTCTTCGGCGAACGCCTCGACCGCCTCGGGCTCGGTGACCGGGTCGGTGCCGGGGACGATCGGTACGTCGGCGTCGGACATGACGTGGCGGGCCTTGGTCTTCTCGCCGAGGCGCTCCATGGCCTCCGCGGAGGGACCCACCCAGGTGATCCCCTCGGCGTCCTCGACGCGGGCGGCGAACTCGGCGTTCTCGGCGAGGAAGCCGTAGCCGGGGTGAATCGCGTCGGCGCCGGCCTTCTGGGCGGCCTCGACGATCGCTCCCTGGTCCAGGTACGAATCGGCGGCCCGGGCGGGGCCGACGTTGTACGCCTCGTCGGCGTAGCGGACGTGTCCGGAGTGCTTGTCGGCCTCGCTGTAGACGGCGACGGTCTCGACCCCCAACTCCTCGCAGGCGCGCATCACGCGGACGGCGATCTCCCCGCGGTTCGCGACCAGCACCTTGTCGAACATACCCGCGTTTACCGCGAGTCGCCCCATAAAAGTATCCGACCGCGGCAGTTCGGGCCCTGGGCGCGCCGCCCGCCGCGGCGCTCTCCGCTACCTTCGTCGGCAGGCCGCATCGGCCCGGACCGCCGTCGCGAGGGCACTCGACCGCCGCGGGGGTTACATCCAGTCGGTGCGACCGGCGGTCGTCCAGGGGTCGTCGGGGGCGTCCTCGGGGACGCGCACCGACCGGCGGCGCTTGCGCTTGAGGCGCGCGGCGAACGCCCAGCGCTCGCCCCGCCAGTTCGGGCGATCCCCGTCGCCGGCCGCGGCGGCCGCGGCGGCGAGTTCGCGATCCCGGAGGTGCGCGCCGACCGCCACCGCGATGGCGGCCGCCTCGTCTGCGGCCGCGTCGGGCAGCGCCTCGGCGACGGCGGCGAGCAGGTCGGGGTCGACGGTCGGGGCGGGTGCGGGCTCGGTCATCTCAGAGCGGGATGTTGCCGTGTTTGCGGTCGGGGTGGTCCTTGCGCTTGCTGCGGACCATCTCCAGGTCGGAGATGAGCCGCGCGCGCGTTTCCTGGGGTTCGAGCACGTCGTCGACGAACCCGCGCTCGGCGGCGATGTAGGGGTTGGCGAAGGCGTCTCGGTACTCGTCGATGAGCTGCTGGCGCCGGGCCTCGACGTCCTCGGCGTCGGCGAGCTCGTCGTCGTAGAGGACGTTCACCGCGCCCTTCGGCCCCATGACGGCGATCTCGGCGGTGGGCCAGGCGTAGTTCATGTCCGCGCCGACGTGTTTCGAGGCCATGACGTCGTAGGCGCCGCCGTAGGCCTTCCGGGTGATGACCGTCAGCAGCGGCACCGTCGCCTCGGAGTAGGCGTACAGCAGCTTCGCGCCGTGCTTGATGATCCCGTTGTGCTCCTGGTCGGTGCCGGGCATGAACCCGGGGACGTCCACGAAGGTGAGGATCGGGATGTTGAACGCGTCGCAAAAGCGGACGAAGCGCGCGCCCTTCATCGAGGCGTCGATGTCGAGCGTGCCGGCGTTGACGTGGGGGTTGTTGCCCACGACGCCGACGGAGTGGCCGTCCATGCGGGCGAACCCGATCGTGATGTTGCGCGCGTACTCCTCCATCACCTCGAAGAAGGAGTTCTCGTCGGCGACGCGCTCGATCACCTGGCGCATGTCGTAGGGCTTCTGGGGCTCGTCGGGGACGACGTCCAGGAGGTCGTCGGGCTCGCGCTCGGGGTCGTCCCAGGGCTCGACCCGCGGGGGGTTCTCGACGTTGTTCTGCGGGAGAAAGGAGAGGAGGTACTTGATGTCGTCCAGGGCCTCCTCCTCGGCGGCGGCCGTGAAGTGCGAGACGCCCGAGGTCGCGGCGTGGGTCTGGGCGCCGCCCAGTTCCTCGAAGCCGACTTCCTCGCCGGTGACGGTCTCGATGACGTCCGGGCCGGTGATGAACATGTGGCTGGTGTCCTGGACCATCATGACGAAGTCGGTGATCGCCGGCGAGTAAACGGCGCCGCCGGCGCACGGCCCCATGATGGCCGAGATCTGCGGGACGACGCCGGAGGCCAGCTGGTTGCGGTGGAAGATGTCGGCGTAGCCGGCCAGCGAGTCGATGCCCTCCTGGATGCGCGCGCCCGCCGAGTCGTTGAGGCCGATGATCGGACAGCCGGTCTCGACGGCCTTGTCCATCACCTTACAGACCTTCTGGGCGAACGCCTCGCCGAGCGAGCCACCCATGACGGTGAAATCGTGGGCGAAGACGAACACCTTCCGGCCGTCGACCTCGCCGTAGCCGGTGACGACGCCGTCGCCCGGCAGCTCGCGGTCGGCCATGTCGAAGTTGGTCGAGCGGTGCTCGCGGAGGGTGTCGATCTCGCGGAACGTGTCGTCGTCGAGGAAGTACTCGATGCGCTCGCGGGCGGTGAGCTTCCCCCGGTCGTGCTGGGCCTCGATGCGGTCCTCGCCGCCGCCCAGTTCCGCCTCCCGCTTGCGCTCGCGGAGTTCCGCGACGCGCTCTTCCATCGTCACGACGTACCACTCCTGTCCACGGAATCGCGGTCCATGGACGTGAAACACGCAGTCGCGCGAAAAAGGTTTTCCGACCTCGGAACGGCCGGCGGTCGGCCGCCGTCCGTCGATCAGTCCGCGGGTTCGACGCGGGCGTCGTCGCCGGCGCCGTCGCCGCCGATTGGCGCGCCGCCGATCGGCAGGACGTCGCGGTCGAACGACCAGTTGGTGACTTCGGCGAAGCTGGTGTACATCGCCAGCAGGCCGGTCAGGATACCGACGTAGCCGCCGGCCAGCGCCAGCGACTCGATGCCGAGGTAGTCGCCGAAGCCGAGCAGGAAGAACGTGATGGCCAGCGTCAGGAACACGGACCACAGCGCCCAGTTGAGACGGAACGTGCTGATCCACATGTAGGTCGTGAACACGCCCCACATGATCAGCGCGAAGCCGATGGTGGTGCCGGCGCCTGCGAGGCTGATCCACCCGTTGCCGGAGAAGATCAACATCAGGCCGAACCACCACCAGAAAGCGCCGTAGCTGTTGAACGCGACCGTTCCGAAGGTGTTGCCCTCCTTGTACTCGAGGATGCCGGCGACGATCTGCATCGTGCCGCCGAACGCCAGCGCCAGCGGCAGGACGACGGCCTCGCCCTCCGAGGGGAGCAAGCCGGCGTTGATCGTGCTCAGTACGACCGTCGTCAGGCCGAAGCCGACGAGGCCGAGCGGTGCGGGATTTCCGGTGTCAGTGTCTGCGGGCATAGTTCGTGGGTGGGTGGTTTGGTGGTCTCAGTCGATGAGTCCGGGGGTTAGCTGCCCTGGACCTGTTTCTCGATCTGTTCGACGATCTCGGGGTTGCGCAGCGTGCTGGTGTTGCCAAGCTCGTCGCCGTTGGCGATGTCCTCCAGCAGGCGGCGCATGATCTTGCCCGACCGCGTCTTCGGCAGCTCCGGCGTGAAGACGATCTCCTCCGGACGCGCGATCGGGCCGATGGCGTCCTCGACGCCCTCGACGATCTGGCTGCGCAGCTCCTCGCCGCCCTCGTAGCCGTCCTCGGTGATGACGTAGGCGTAGACCGCCTCGCCTTTCACTTCGTGGCGGCCGCCGACGACGGCGGCTTCCGCGACGCCCTCGACGCCGACGATGGCGCTCTCGATCTCCATGGTGCCCAGGCGGTGCCCGGAGACGTTGAGCACGTCGTCGACGCGGCCGAGCACGGTGATGTAGCCGTCGTCGTCGATCTTCGCCCCGTCCTCGGGGAAGTAGACCCACTCGTCGGCGTCCGGGTTGGAGTACTCGCGCCAGTACTCGTCGATGAAGCGGTCGTCGTTGCGGTACAGCGTCCGGAGCATCCCCGGCCACGGCTTGTTGACGACGAGGTAGCCGGCTTCGCCGGCTTCGACCGGCGAGCCCTTCGTGTCGACGACGTCGGCGCTGATGCCCGGCAGCGGCGGGCCAGCCGACCCGGGCTTTATGTCGCCGATCGCCGGCAGCGTCGTGACCATCATGCCGCCGGTCTCGGTCTGCCACCAGGTGTCGACGATCGGGCACTCCTCGTTGCCGATGTGGGTGTAGTACCACTTCCACGCGCGCGGGTTGATGGGTTCACCCACAGTCCCGAGCAGGCGCAGCGACGAGAGGTCGTGTTCCTCGGGGAACTGCTTGCCCCACTTCATGAACGCGCGGATGGCCGTCGGTGCGGTGTACAGCTGCGTGACGTCGTAGTCCTCGACGATCTCCCAGAGCCGGTCCTTCTCGGGGTAGTCCGGCGTGCCCTCGTACATCACCGAGGTCGTCCCGAGCGCGAGCGGGCCGTAGACGATGTAGGAGTGGCCGGTGATCCAGCCGATGTCGGCCGAACACCAGTAGTTGTCCTCGGGCTTGACGTCGAGCACCGCGTGACTCGTCCAGGAGACGTACGACAGGTAGCCGCCGGTGGTGTGTTTGACGCCCTTGGGCTGGCCGGTGGTGCCCGACGTGTACATGAGGAACAGCATGTCCTCGGCGTCGCGCTGGACCGGCTCGACCTCGGCGCCCTCGTGGTCGGCGATCAGGTCGCCGTAGTCGTGTTCGCCGTCGCCCATCGGGTGGTCGTACTCGTCGCCGGTGCGGTCGACGACGATCGACGTCACGTCGTGGCCGACGTTCGAGACGCCCTCGTCTGCTTTCTCCTTGTGCTGGAGGACGTCACCGCGGCGGTAGTAGCCGTCGCAGGTGACCAGGTACTCCGAGTCGGCGCTCTCCATGCGGGTCGCGAGCGCGTCCGCCGAGAAGCCGGCGAACACCACGGAGTGGGGCGCGCCGATCCGAGCACACGCCAGCATGGCGACGGGCAGCTCCGGTACCATGGGCATGTACATGGTGACGACGTCGTCCTCCTCGACGCCGAGGTCTCGCAACGCGGCAGCGAACTCCTGGACCTCCGTCTGGAGCTCGGCGTACGTGTACGTGCGCGTGTCTCCGGGCTCGCCGATCCAGTCGAGGGCGACCTCGTCACCGCGGCCGTCCTCGACGTGGCGGTCGACGCAGTTGTAACAGGCGTTCAGCTCGCCGCCGACGAACCACTCGTAGAACGGCGCGTCGCTGTCGTCCAGGACCTGGTCGTAGTCGCTCGACCAGTCGAGGAGGTCGGCCGCGCGCTCCCACGCGCCCGGCCACTCGTCCTCGAACTCCTCGTAGATCGACGGATCGCTGACGTTCGCCTGCTCGACGAACGACTGTGGGGGCTCGAAGGACTCTCCCTCGGGTAAGCGCGCTTCGAGCTCTCCCTCGGACTCACTAGGTTCGGACATAGTCCATCACGAACGTCCACCACCGTCCGGTTAAGTCTCGAAGCTAATTATTACAAGAGCGAAAGCCGGCCTCGCCCGAGATATCCGCCCGGCGTACACGCTCGACAACCCACTCGCCGTTCCAGTTCGTGTGGGAACCACACCCACTGTCCGGATAGAGGGCGTCTCGCCCGGAGAGACGGGCGTCACTAAACAGTTAGCGACCGTCGTCGCCGGGCCAGGCGTCGGCCGTGCGGCGCGACTCGCCGTCGCCGTAGAACGCCGAGAGCAGCTTCTGCTGGGCGCGCCGGAGGTGGTTGTGCAACGTGGGGGAGGTGACGCCCATCGAGTCGGCCAGTTCCTCGGCGGTGCTGCCGCGCGGCCACTCGAAGTAGCCGGCGTGGAACGCCGCCTGCAGGACGGCTGCCTGCTTGTCCGTCAGCGACTCGCGGAGGGCGTCCCGGACCGACGGCTCCGGTTCGGGCGGGCGCTCGCGCTCGCGTTTGGTCCGCAGTTCGGTGTCCGGGAACGACGTCTTGAGGTCGTCGACCAGCGCGCGGACGTCGGCGTCGGCCGACACGTCGCAGACGATCCGCTCGGTCCCGTCGGCGGCGACGAGGTCGCGGATCGTCGCCCCGCTGTGTGCCAGGCAGTGGGAGGGATCGGGGCCGGTGATCCCGAGTTCGAGCAACGCCTCCTCGCCGCGGTCGCGCAACAGCCGGGCGTCGGCGACGGCCTCGCAGTCGGTCGCCCACTCGATGACCGGCTCGGGGCGGGCGTCGGCGACCCTGACGAAGTACAGCAGCGTCCCCCGCTCGCCGGGGACGACGCCGTCGAGCGCGACGCGGCAGTCGTGGGCGCGCGAGGCGGCCGCGAACACGGCCGTCTCGTCGTCGCTCTCGAAGGTAAGCTCGAGGGTGGTGTCGGCCAGGAGTAGCTTGCGCTGCTCGGCGGCGGTCAGCGCCTGCCCGACGTGCGCGCCGAGTTCGGCGAGCAGCGCCGGCTCGCGCTCGCCGACGGTCGCCGCGCCGACGCCGAGGACCGCTTCGACGGCCCCGTCGTCGCCGATCGGGACGACGGCGGCCGCCCGGTAGCCTGCCGCGTCGGCGTGCGCGCGCCAGTCGGCGAACTCACCGCCGCTCGACACGTCGCGCGTCGAACGCGTCGCGCCCGTCTCGACGACCGTCGCCACCGCACCGCCGACTGCCGTCGGGGGGGACGCGTCGGCGTCGCCGTCGGCGGCGGCGAGGACGTCCAGGCCGTCGCCGGTCACCTCGGCGACCCAGGCGGCACGGTAGGCGTCGGCGTCGGTCAGTTCCCGGGCCACGACTCGGCAGATCTCCTCGCGGGTGGACGCCGTCGCCAGCGCGTCCCGCACGGCCGCGATCCGGTCGAGCACGCCGTCGAGCCGGGTCGTGCCGTCGCGGAGTGGGGCCGTGGCGTCGCCCGCACCGTCGAACACCACCAGCGACCGACCGCGTCCGTCCGCCCCGTCGACCCGGGCCACCCGACAGCGCGCGGGCCACCCGTCGCCGTCGGCTCCGACCAGCGTGACGGCCGCGACCGTCGGATCGTCGCCGGCGCGCCCGCGCGGCGACCGCCACTCGCCGTCGGCGACGAACCGGTCGAGCGGGCGGCCGACGGCCTCCCCGGCTTCGGTTCCAGTCACGCTACCGAAACGCTCGTTGGCGTACGCGATCACGTCGTCGGCGTCCGTGACGACCAGCGGCAGGGCCGCCTCGTCGACGACCCGCGCGACCGCCTCGGCGTCAAGGCGGTCGCCCAAGCCCGCCCACAGCGACGTGTCCGCGAAGGCGTCGGCGATGACGTCCCGGTCCGGTTCGAGGACGTACGGCTCGAGGCTGGCCAGGCGGCGCCAGCCGCCGACGGCGCGGACGACCGCCGGATCGACGCCCTCCTCGACCAGCAGCCGCCGGGCGAAGTACCGCCGGAGCGTCCGCGAGGAGACCGACCCCAACTCGTCGATCCCCGTCCGGTCGGCGGCCCGGTCGGCGACCTCCGAGACGAGCATCTGCAGGCGCCGCGGCGTGACCGAGAAGAACCGCTCGCCGTCCGCGACGCCGGCCGTCGTCGCGTACCGCCGGAGGTCGTGTTCGACGGCCGGCGGCAGGTACGCGGTCCGGCGCTCGGCGTCGGCTTCGTCGGAATCGACGATAGCGAAGTAGTGCTCGCGGCCGCGGGCGACGAACGACTCGACGTCGCTCAGCCGGAGCCGCGCCATCTCGGCCGGTCGCAGGCCCGCCTCGGCGCCCAGTCGGAGGACGAGGTCCTCCCGATAGGACTCGGTCGCCCGCCTGAGCGCCCGGTACGTGCGTTCGGTCAGTTCGACCGTCGCCCCCTCGGTCGCCGGCGGTGTGGTCATGTTTCGCGTGTCTACTGCGGTCCGAAGGAAAAGCGTACCGGCGGTCCCCACGTCGCGGGAGGATACCCCATAGGTGCTGATAGGTGTCCGGCCTCGCTTCGCTATTTCATCGATTTCCGAAACGGACGGCGGCCGCTCAGTCCTCGCGGTCGAGGACGGACTCGAGTTCGCCGACGACCTCGGGATTGCGCAGCGCGCTCGTGTCGCCGAGGTCCTCGCCGGAGACGACGGCCTCCAGCAGGCGGCGCATGATCTTGCCCGATCGGGTCTTGGGGAGGTCCGGGGTGAACACCACGCCGTCTGGGACGGCGACCGGGCCGATGGCGTCCTCGACGGCGGCGACGACGCGCTCGCGCAGGGCGGCCTCGTCGGCGCCCTCGGCGGTCGTCACGTAGGCGTAGACGCCCGCGTCCCCGCGGTCGTCCGGGCCGGAGACGACGGCGGCCTCGGCGATCCCCTCGACGCTGGCGATGGCGCTCTCTAGCTCCATGGTCCCGAATCGGTGGCCCCTGACGGTGACGACGTCGTCGACGCGACCCAGCACCGTCACGTAGCCGTCCTCGTCGATCGCGGCGCTGTCCTCGGTGACGTAGGCCCACTCGAAGCGGTCGAGGGTGGGCGGGGCGGCCCGCTCGTCGCGGAACCAGCCCTCGCTGTCGACCATCTCGACGGGCATGCCCGGCCAGGGTTTGGAGACGACCAGGTAGCCCCCGTCGCCCGGGCCGACCGCGTTGCCGTCGGCGTCGACGACCGTCGCCTCGATCCCGGGCAGCGGACGGCCGGCCGCGCCCGGCTTCATGTCGTCGACGCCAGGCAGCGTCGACACCATAATCCCGCCGGTCTCGGTCTGCCACCAGGTGTCGACGACCGGGCAGTCCTCGTTGCCGATGTGCTCGTAGTACCACCGCCAGGCGCGTGGGTTGATGGGCTCGCCGACGGTCCCGAGCAGGCGCAGGCTCGACAGATCGTGCTGTTCGGGGTACTCCGCGCCCCACTTCATGAACGCACGGACGGCCGTCGGCGCGGTGTAGAACACGTCGACGGCGTTGCGCTCGATCAGCTCCCAGACCCGGTCTTTCTCCGGGTGGTCCGGGGCGCCCTCGTAGAGCATCGTCGTCGTCCCGAGCGCCAGCGGGCCGTAGACGATGTAGGAGTGGCCGGTGATCCAGCCGATGTCGGCCGAACACCAGTAGGTGTCGGCGGGCTTGATATCGAGGACCGCGTGGCTCGTCCACGCCACGTGGGCGAGGTAGCCGCCGATGGTGTGGCGGACGACCGTCGGCTCGCCGGTGGTCCCGGAGGTGTGGATCAGAAAGAGGGTGTCCGTCGACGCGCGCGCCACCGGCTCGACCCGTTCGCCGCGGTGGGCCGAGCGCAGCATCCGGTAGTCGTACTCGTCGTCGTCCAGCGGCGTGCCGTCGCCCAGGCGGTCGACGACGACCGTCGCCGCGACGTCGTGGTCGAGCTTGATTCGGGCGTTGTCGGCCTTGTTCTTCTGGTGGACGGGCGTCCCGCGGCGGTAGTAGCCGTCGCAGGTGACCAGATACGAGGAGTCGGCGCTCTCCATGCGCGTCGCCAGCGCGTCCGCCGAGAAGCCGGCGAACACGACCGAGTGGGGGGCACCGATGCGCGCGCAGGCGAGCATCGCCACCGGCAGTTCGGGGATCATCGGCATGTACAGCGTGACGACGTCGTCCTCGCCGACGCCCAGCTCGCGCAGGGCGGCCGCGAACTCGTTGACCGCCCGCGAGAGCTCCAGGTAGGTGTACGACCGCGACTCGCCCAGTCGGCCCTCCCACGTGAGCGCCACCTGGTTCTTCCGTCCGGCCGCGACGTGGCGGTCGACGCAGTTGTACGAGGCGTTCAGCCGGCCGCCGTCGAACCACGATAGCGGCGGCTCGCCGCCGTCGAAGACCGTCTCGTAGTCGCGAGTCCACTCGAGCATGTCGCCGGCCCGGCGCCAGCACTCGGGCCAGGCGTCGGCCCACGACTCGCGGAGGTCGGTGGTCACGTTCGCCTGGGCGGCGAACGCCGCGGGCGGCTCGACCGGGTCGCCGACGGGGACCCGCGTCGGGTCCGACTCGTGTTCGACACCCATGTCGGGGGAAACTACGTGCTGGCGCGAATAAACGTTCGCACTCCATCACGGCGTCGGCCGGCGGTCCGCCCCGCCGGGACCCCCGCGCTTTTCGTCGCCACCGCCCTGGGACCGCCGTGGAGAACGTCACCGACCGGCTGTCGAACCCCTTCGGCATGTCCGCGCCCTGCGACCCCTTCGTCCCCGGCTACGGCGACGCCAACGCCCACTTCCAGGTGATCGGCGACCATCCCGGCGTCCACGGCGGCGCCGACTCGGGTGTCCCTTTCACGGGTACTGCAACCGCGGAACGCCTCCAGTGCGCGCTCGTCGCCGCCGGCCTCCTGGAGACGCCCGGTACGCCCCCGACTGTCGACCGAACCTTCCTCTCGTATCTGTACCCCTGTCCCCCCGACGACGGCGAACCGACCGACGCCGACTACGCCGCCCTCGAACCGATCTTCGACGCCGAGCTGCGGGCGATCACCGCCCACGTCCTCCTGCCCGTCGGCGAGCGCGCGACGGCGTACGTCCTCAGAAACTACACCGCGCGCTCCCCGCCCGACGACCTCGCGGCCGCCCACGCCGCGGAGGTCCCCGGCGGCGGCTTCCTCGTCTACCCGATCAAAGATCCCGGCGAGTGGACCGACGACGACGAACGCGCGCTGGTAGCGGCCCTGCGCGAGTTGCGGGAGACGGACTACCGCCGGGAGGCCGACCTCGGACGGTTCGTCGCGGACGCCGACCCGTACCTCGTCCGCTGAGCGCCGCAGCTCCGCGGCGCGGGCGCGAAAAAACGAGGTGGTGTCACTCAGAACGGTGCGAAGAAGGCGGCGTCCGGAGCGAGGAACAGCGCCTGGATGCCCAGCGCCAGCGTGACGATCATACCGACCAGGACGGGGATCCGGATGAGCCACAGCCAGGCCGGGCCGAACGTCGGCAGACCGCCGGCGCCCTGGCGCAGTTCCGACAGCGCGTCGCCGGCGATGACCCAGCCGACGAACACGAGGACGGCGAGCACCGACAGCGGCAGGAACAGCTTGTACGCCAGCGCGTCGAACCAGATGAACCACGGCGAGACGCCGCCGCTGCCCCACGCCGAGGGCAGCCCGAGTAGGAACAGGACGACCCCGGCGCCGATCGCGAGGAACGGCCGCGAGACGTCGTAGTTGTCGACGGCCCACGAGACCGTCACCTCGAGCAGGCTGATCGCCGAGGACAGCGCCGCCAGCGCGACGACGCCGAAGAAGACGACGCCCAGCAGGTTCCCGGCCGGGAGCTGGCCGAACGCCTTCGCCATCGCGACGAAGACCGCCGACGGCCCGCTGGTGTCGGCGCTGATGCCGTTGGCGAACAGGATCGGGAACACGACCAGGCCCGCCAGCACGCCGATGAGCGTGTTCGAGACGACGACGATGCCGCCGTCGATCGGGAGGTTGTCGTCGCGGCCGATGTACGACGAGTAGGTGATCATGATACCCATACCCAGCGAGAGCGTGAAGAACGCCTGCCCCACGGCGCTGGGGATGACGGTCCCGGCGTTCGAGACCAGCGAGTCGACGTTCGGCGAGAGGAAGTACCGCAGGCCCTCCGTGGCGCCGCCGAGCGTGAACGCCCACAGCGCCAGCGCGATCATCAGGATCGCGATCGACGGCACCATCACCTTCGTCGCCCGCTCGATGCCGTCCTCGACGCCGAAGGCGACGATGCCGACGGTGATCGCCAGGAACACGAACTGCGCGGCGATCGCCTCGGGACCGGAGGCGATGCCCCCGAAGTACTGGCCCGGGTGGCCGAAGTACGCGCCCGTCGCGCTGCCGAGGATGTACCGCAGCACCCAGCCGCCGACCACGTTGTAGTACGACAGGATCCAAAAGCCAGTTACCAGCCCGATGGCGCCGACGAACCGCCACTGGCGCTTGCCGAGTTGCTCGAAGGCGTCGATCACGTTCAGGTGGGTGCGCCGCCCGAGGACGAACTCGGCCAGCATCGCCGGGAACCCGATCAGGAACACGGCGATCAGGTAGAACACGAGGAACACCGCCCCGCCGTTCGTCGCGGTCTTGAACGGGAACTGCCAGATGTTGCCCAGCCCGACCGCGCTGCCGATCGCCGCGACCAGGAACCCGACCCGGGTCGCCCAGGTTTCACGTTGTGCCATATCCACCCCCGGGTTGTACGCTGGAGATGATAATACCTGTGGTCGTACAGTAACGACAACGGAGCGATACGACCGCACGTCTCAGTTCGCGGCACACGCGGGCGATTTCGGTGCGCCAGACCGCCCGTCACGTCAGGAAAAAAATGTGACATATGTCGGACAATCGCGGTCGCCCCACCCGTGGCAGGCGCGCCGCCGCCGGAGTCACCGCCGGCTCAGTCGGCTCACCGCCGTGGCGACCTGGCCTCGCCCCAGCGAGGCTCACGCCTCACCGTACACGGGCACTGCGGCCCCGCTCGTCACGCTGGTGGCCTCCGAACACAGCGCCAGCACGGTCTCGGCGATGTCCGCGGGCGCGACCCACTGCGCCTGGTCGGCGTCGGGCATCAGCTCGCGGTTCATCGGCGTGTCGATGACGCTGGGCATGATCGCGTTCGCGCGAACGGACCCCCGATTCTCCTCGGCGATGGTCTCGGTCAGCCGGCGGACGCCGGCCTTGCTCGCCCGGTAGGGGCCGTCCCCCTCGCCGCCCTCCAGCGAGGACCGCGCGGAGACCGAGACGATGGCGCCCTCGGACTCCTGGAGGTGCGGCAGGGCGTGTTTCGAGGCCAGGAACATCGTCTTGAGGTTGACGTCGAACATGAACTCGAAGGTCTCGACGTCGGTGTCCTCGACGGGAGTGTCGCCGCGCCAGGATCCCGCGACGTTACAGAGGTAGTCCAGGCGCCCGTGCTCGTCGATCACCTCGTCGATCACGCGCTCGACGTCCCCCTCGTCGGTGAAGTCGGCCTCGTGAATACACATGGCGTCGGGGTCGCCGAGGAAGTCTTCGCTCTCCGGGCCGACCAGGTCGGCGCCGCAGACGGTGGCGCCGGCGGCGCCGAAGGCGTCGACGACCGCGCTCCCCAGGGCACCCCCCGCGCCCGTGACCAGTACGACGTCGTCCGCGAAGTCGAACTCGACTGGCATGGCGGTTCGTACTGACCGCGGACGCAAAAAACTACGTTCGATCGGCCGAACGCCCGCGTTCGCCCCGCGGGGCTGTCAGGTCACGGCAAAAACCCTATCTCGCCCCGCTGCGGAGGTGCCCACGTGCGCTGTATCGCTCACCGGGGCTTCGCCGAGACGAACCCGGAGAACACGCTCGCAGCCGTCCGCGACGCTAGCGGCGTGGCCGACGGCGTCGAGGTCGACGTCCGGCGCTGTGGCTCGGGCGACCTCGTGGTGATCCACGACGCCTCCGTCGACCGCGTGACCGACGCCACCGGCCGCGTCGCCGACTTCACCGCCGACGAGCTCGCCGATCTGGACGTGCTTGGCTCGGGCGAAGGCGTACCCACGCTCGCAGCAGTCTGTGAAGCCATCCCCGGAGACGTCGAACTCAACGTCGAACTCAAAGAGCGGGGGCTCGCCGCCGAGGCGCTGGACGCGGCCGACGACGCGGGCGTCGACGTGCTGGTCTCCTCGTTCCTGGTCGAGGCCCTGCGCGAGGCCGCCGACGCCGGCGCCGACCGCCTGGCGTACCTCACCGAGGAGGACGGCAGGGACGGCATCCTCAACGTCGCCCGCACGGAGGGCTGCACCGCGGTCCACCCGCACTGGCAGCTCTGCGTCGACGACTTCGTCGACCGCGCCCACGAGGCGGGCCTGACCGTCAACGCCTGGACGGTCCCCTCGCGACACGACGCCGAGGCGCTCGACCACGTCGGCGTCGACGGCGTCATCGCCGACCGTCCCGCTGTCTGCCTAGACTGATCGCTCACCGAGTGAGCGTCGAAAGGAAAGTGTGGGGGGTGGGGGTGGGTGGGGTGGCACAGCGATCTGTGCCAGTGAATGGAATTCTGCGACCGATGGTAATAAACCCACCGCCCAGATTATCAGGGATGAATATCGGATGGAGTCCGCGGTCAGAAGCCGGCGACGTTCTGGCGGAGCTTGATGGTGGCGGTCATGAGCGTAGTCGCGGTCATGATGACGAACACGACCTGGATGTGGCGGACGATCACCAGCGCGAGGCCGGCCAGGACGCCGACGTCGAGCGTGAGCACGAGCAGCGCGAAGGCGACGACCGGCAGGAGGTGGCGCAGCAGGGAGTCGATCATCGTCCCGCGGACGGACGAGGCCGTCAGCTGGCGCCGCCCGTAGGCGGCGATGGCGAGGGCGCTGACGGCGACGATGACGATCGTCCCCGGCGCGCGTGGGGCCAGCCCGGTGGCGGCGAACGCCGCCGCGACGAGGAGTACGAACCCCATCTCGACGAGCTGGCGCCGACCCGAGCCGGCGGCGTCGCCGTCGGCGTTGGAGAGCGCCCCGTTGGCGGCGATCTCGCGCATCGTCAGCGAGAGCATGAGCAGCGTCGCCAGCAACACGCCGGTGCGATAGGGCGTGGCGACCGGCCGCGCCCCGGGCGTGACGGACGTCGCGGCCTCGATGCCACCGAGCAGGCCGTACAGCGCGGCGGTCAACCCGACGACGACCAGGTACTCCCACAGCACCGCCTGGGCGGCGAGTTCGGTCGCGCGGAGGTTCCAGTAGGCGTACAGCGCGAAACGCACGCCGAGGGCGAACATGAGGCTGAAGGCGATGAACGCGACGAACGCGAGACTGGGCTGGTCCGCGAACACCGTCGTGGCGGGGAGCGGCGCCACGGGATCAGTCCTCCGCCCCGCGCCGGAGTTCGCGGGCCAGCTGGATCGTCGTCTCGTACCTGGTCAGCTTCCCCTTGGCCGTCGCCTTGCGGACGATCCCGTCCAGCCACCCGGGAATCTCGGGGTTGATCGCCGACGGCGGCGTCGGCTGGGCCGACAGGACCCCCTGGCGGACGGTCTCGTACTCGCCCTGGAACGGCGGCCGACCGGTCAGCAGCGCGTACAGCACCGCGCCCAGGTGGTAGACGTCGGTGGCCCGGTCGATCTGGCCGAACTTGTCGTCGAAGTACTCCGGGGCGGCGTACCGCGGGTCCAGCGCCGACCCGACGGCGACGTGTCCCCGGAGCGCGCCCAGCAGCCCGAGGTTCCGGACCTGCGGCCGCGGGCGCGAGTCCGTGACGTCGTCGGCGTAGACCACGCAGGCGGGATCCAGTCCGGTATGCAGGACGCCGCGCTCGTGGGCGGCCGCCAGCGCCTCGGCGATCACCCGCGCGTTCCAGATCGCCTCCTCGAGCCCGAGGTCGATCCGGTCGGCGAGCGTCCGGTCGGCGTACTCGGTCGCCAGCCACGGCGCCGGCTCGCGCCCCCAGTCGTAGACGGTGACGACGGCCTCGTGGTCGCTCACCGCCCGCCAGTTCTCGAACGCCTCCGCGAGCGCGGTCGTGAACGCCTCGGCGCCGTCCTCGGGCGGGTCGAACCGCTGTAGCGTGACGGCGTACTCCTCGCCGTCGCGGACCGCGCGCGTCCGGTAGACGTCGGCGTACCGACCGGCCGTCGGCGGCGCCACGACGGTCAGTTCGTCGAACCGGCTGGCCGCCGCGATCGACTCGACATCGACGGCCGCGGCGGCCGCCGACAGCGCCTCGCGCCGGCGGCTCCGCCGCCGCGCCGACGACCCTGTTCCGATCTCCGTCCCCCCCTCGGCGGGCCCGGATTCGCCGGCGTCGTCCGGCTCGTCCGCCGGTTCCGCGTCGGCGTCAGCCGTGTCGGTTTGTGCCGCGTCGGCGTCCCTCTCGGCAGCGCCGGACGAACTCGCCCCCGCAGTCGTCGCGTCCCCGGACGCGCCACTGCCGACGTTGCCGTCTCCCTGGTAGCTGCGCCGGGGGTTGCCCGCGCTCGCCTCAGAAGGGAGGCGCGTCCGACCGACGTCCCGCTCGAACGACGGCGGGGCGAAGTAGTCGCTGCGCGCGAACCCGCGGGACGCCCGCCGGTAGCGGCGGCGCTCGGCCCGGTCCTCGGCCTCGGCCTCGAGCCGGTCGAGGACGCTCTCGACGTCCTCGGGGCGGCGCTCGGCGAGGTACGAGAACGCCAGGCGGGCCTCGGGCGACGCGGACTCGCCCGCCGCGCGATCGGCCAGCCGGTGAGCGATCGGCTCGAAAGCGTCGGGCGCTTCGATCGCGACCAGCGCGAGCGCCCAGCCCGCCGCCAGACGCGTCGCCGCCGCCTCGGCGTCGAGCAGGGAGAGCAGTTCGGGGACCCGTCCGACGGCGGCCGCTGGCGCGTCCACCGCGGCGCTGACCGCCGGCGGCGGCGCCCACGCGTCGTCCGGTCCCTCGGATGACATGCGATTCACTCGACAGGTTCGACGATTGGACACCGGGTACCATGACTGTTGTGCCGGTTTCCGGGCGTGACCGCCCGGCGGCCGTCGGGCTCGGGCGAGGCGTGACGGCCGGACGCGAGCCGTGGCTGGGGAGCCGAGCGGTGCTCAGGAAAGAACGTGGAACGTGACGCGGCGAGACCGAGCGCCTCAGCGGACGCCGATGGCTTCGATCTGCTCCTGGTAGCGGTTGCGGATGGTGACTTCGGTCACCTGGGCGACGTCGGCGACCTCGCGCTGGGTCTTCTTCTCGTTGCACAGGAGCGAGGCGGCGTAGATCGCGGCGGCGGCGTAGCCCGTCGGCGACTTGCCCGACAGCAGGCCCTTCTCGGCGGTCTCGTCGATGATCTCGTTGGCCTTGGACTGGACCTCCTCGGAGAGGCCGAGGTCGGAGGCGAAGCGCGGGACGTACTGTTTCGGATCGACCGGCTCCATCTTCAGCGACAGCTCCTGGGCGACGTACCGATAGGTGCGGCCGATCTCCTTTTGTTCGACGCGAGAGACGTCCGAGACCTCCTCCAGCGAGCGCGGGATCCCCTCCTGGCGACACGCGGCGTACAGACAACTGGTGGCGACGCCCTCGATCGAGCGCCCGCGGATCAGGTCCTCGTTGAGCGCGCGCCGATAGATGACGGAGGCGACCTCGCGCACCGAGCGCGGCACGCCCAGGGCCGAAGCCATGCGGTCGATCTCCGAGAGGGCGAACTGGAGGTTGCGCTCGCCGGCGTCCTTGGTGCGGATGCGCTCCTGCCACTTCCGGAGACGGTGCATCTGGGACCGTTTCTCCGAGGAGAGCGACCGCCCGTAGGCGTCCTTGTCCTTCCAGTCGATCTGGGTGGTCAGGCCCTTGTCGTGCATCGTCTGCGTGGTCGGGGCGCCCACGCGGGATTTGCTCTGGCGCTCGCTGTGGTTGAACGCGCGCCACTCGGGCCCGCGGTCGATGTTCTCCTCCTCGATCACCAGCCCGCAGTCGTCGCAGACGATCTCGCCACCGTCCGCGCTCGACACCAGGTTCTCTGACTCGCACTCGGGACAGTTGCGCACCTCCTGATCGTCGCCGTGCTCGGTTTCCTGGGCTGTCTCCTGCTCGCGCTCCCGCTGGCGACTCGGACGAACCATCGTTCTTATATAGAAAAAGTTCGCCTGTACTTATACCCTTCGCATCGACAGCGCAGACGGCCGGAAGGGATACGTACCTCGCAGGCGAGTGGCGCGACGTCGCAGGCGACTGGGATTCGAACCGACGAATCCGAGCCCGGTTCGTCGCCGCGCCGTCTGCCGATATTGCTGCATCGTACTAGCGGCGCGAAAGGTTTACGTCGGTCCCACCACGTTTCACGGGACGAGATGAACCACCGGGTGCTGGGGGTCGGGTTGCTCCTGGTAGCGGTGGTACTGGCGGCCAACCCGCTTTTCATCTACCAGCACCCGAACCAGGTGAACGTCGTGCAGCTTGGTAACTACTACGACCGGCCCATCGCGGCCAACTACACCTACGACGAGCTGTCGCCGCGCGCCCGGGAGCTGGTCCGGGCGGCGATCGACTCGCCATCGAACGCGACGACGTTTCACGGCAACGACCGACGCCCGCCCGACTTCGAGTTCTCTCGGACCGGCGGCGAGGAGGCCGGCGGGTCGCTGGTCGGCGCCGGCGCGGTCTACCGCGTCGAGTACCAGGGGCGCAACTACACCGTCGAGACGTTCGAGGAGCCGGCGATGCTCAACGACGAGGCCCGCCGCTCGAAGATGCTCATCGGGTACGGACTGATCCTCGCGCTGGTCGCGGGCCTGTACCTCTGGCGGCCCCAGCCCCCGGACATCGGGTTCGGGCTGGGTGCGATCGGCGCCGCGTTCCTTGTCGTCCACCTGGCCGCCCGCTACGCGGGCGACGCCGTCGGCGGCTTCGCGGCGCTGGCCTCCTCGGTGTTCGTCCTGCTGGGGATCGTGGCCGCGGTGATCGGCGCCGGCTACCTGCTGTTCAGAGCCATGCACGAACGCGAAGTGACGGAGGGGTGGTGAGTCGGTGGTCGACGCGGACCAAGCCGGCGACGCCGCGTCCCGGCGACGCTTCCTCGCGGTCGCCGCCGCGGTGCTGTCCGCCGGGTGTAGCGTCAACAACGGCGACGGCGGCGAGTCGACCCCGTCGACGACGGCCCCGACCACGGCCCCGCCCGTCGGTGGCAGCGCCGAGTTGCACATCGAGGGTAACGAGACCGCCTGGGAGCGGACCGACCGGACGGCGACCGAGGACCGGGGGGGCGAGTCGACCACGCGCGGCGCCGAGCGGGCGCTCTCGGCGGCCAAGCGGGACCTGCGCGCCGCAGTGGACGCCTACACGAGCCCGCGCGGCGTCGGATCGGTCGTCGACGTCACGGCCGCAACGACCGGATTCGACCCCGAGCCGGTCGACGAGCACGTCGCCGCCGCCCGCGACCACCTCGACGCGGCGGCGGGTGCCCCCGACGCGGACGGGGATGCGATCGACGCTTGTCGGCGCTTCGCCACCGTCCTCGAGGACCTGGTCGCCTGCCAGGTCGCCGTCCGGGCGGCCTACGACCACCTCCAGGTCGCGCGCACGCACCTCTACGCCGAGGAGTTCGGCGCCGCCTTCAGCGCGCTGGCGGCCGTCGAGTCGAGCGCCCGCGACGCAGCGGATCGCCGCGACGCGCTCGAGTCCGAGACCGACCCCGACGACGCCGAAGCGATCGGCGCGATCTCGACGGACGCGTACGCGCTGAAGGTGGATCAGTTCGGCGCTGAGATCGAGGGCTTCCGCACGGTGCGGGAGCTGTACGGCGACGAACGCGACGCCTTGCGGACCCTCGCGAACGGCGTCGACAGCTACGTGACGGGCAACTACGACGGCGCGCAGATCGACGTCTTCGACGCCCAGAGCGCGTTCGAGGACCTGCACAACCGCCTCGGTGACGTCGACGTCGCGCCGTCGCTGGCGACGGCCGTCAGGGGCCTGACCGACGCGACCGCCGCCCTGGAGAGCGGCGCGGCGAAGCTCCTCGAGAGCTGTCGGCACGGACGCAACGGCGAGGATCGCGCGCGCGAGCAGAGCCTGGTCGAGGCCCGCAACGAGTTCAACGGCGACGGGCGGGTCGCGGACCTTCCCAGCGCGCGGCAGTTGGCCGACGCCTGAACGGGAGCCACCGGAGGCCCGTCGGTTTCTTTGCTGACGTGATCGGCGTCGAATTAGCCGCTGGCGCGGCGAACGATACCGCGCGCCGGCGCTCCTGGCGGACCAGGCGGACGAACGGCGATCGGGCGGTGGCGTTCGTCACCAGAAGGCAGGGTTTATGCGCTTTCCGGCCGCCTCCTACGCCGTATGAGGTTACACGAGTATCAGGCCAAGCAGGTCTTCGCGGACGCCGGCGTGCCGGTGCCCGCGTCCGAGCTCGCCGAGACCGTCGACGAGGCGGTCGACGCGGCCGAGGAGATCGGGTACCCGGTCGCGATCAAGGCGCAGGTCCACGTCGGCGGCCGCGGGAAGGCCGGTGGCATCAAGCTCGCCGAGGACGCCGACGAGGCGCGCTCGGCGGCCGACGACATCCTGGGCATGGATCTGAAGGGCTACCACGTCGACCGCGTGCTCGTCGAGGAAGCCGTCGACTTCACGAACGAGCTGTACGTCGGCGTGACCATGGACCGCGGCGAGGGCAAGCCGGTCGCGATGGTCTCGACGGAGGGCGGCGTCGACATCGAGGAGGTCGCCGCCGAGACCCCCGAGGCCATCGCCCGCGAGCACGTCGACCCCGCGTTCGGCATGCACCCCTTCCAGGCCCGGAAAGCCGTCTTCGACGCCGGCGTCGACCGCGACGTCGCCACCGACGTCGCCTCCGTGCTGACGACGCTGTACCAGCTGTGGGACGACCGCGACGGCAGCGACGTCGAGGTCAACCCGCTGATGATCACCAGCGACGACGAGGTGATCGCGGCGGACGCCGTCATGAACATCGACGACGACGCGCTGTTCCGCCAGCCCGAGCTCGCCGAGATGCAGGAGGAGGCCGCGGACGACGAACTCGAGGCGAAAGCCAACGAGTACGGCTTCGACTACGTCCGCCTCGACGGTAACGTCGGCATCATCGGTAACGGTGCGGGCCTCGTCATGACGACGCTCGACCTGGTGGACTACTACGGCGGCGCGCCCGCGAACTTCCTGGATATCGGCGGGGGCGCGAAGGCAGAACGCGTCACGAACGCCCTGGACATGGTGTTCTCCGACGAGAACGTCGACGCGGTCGTGTTCAACATCTTCGGCGGGATCACCCGCGGCGACGAGGTCGCCCAGGGGATCAACGAGGCGCTCGAACAGTTCGACGAGATCCCCAAGCCGGTCGTCGTGCGGCTGGCCGGGACCAACGCGGAGGAAGGCATGGAGATCCTCAACACCGACCTGGTGACCGTCGAGGGAACGCTCGAAGACGCCGTCCAGCGTGCCGTCGAGTACGCCGAGGAGGTGGACGCATGAGCGTCCTCGTCGACGAGGACACCCGCGTCGTCGTCCAGGGGATCACGGGCGGCGAAGGGAAGTTCCACACCCAGCAGATGCTGGAGTACGGCACGAACGTCGTCGCCGGCGCAGTCCCCGGCAAAGGCGGCCAGAAGGTCGCCGGCGTGCCCGTCTACGACACCGTCGAGCAGGCCGCCCGCGAGGAGGACGCCAACGCCTCCGTCGTGTTCGTCCCGCCGGCGTTCGCCGCCGACGCGCTGTTCGAGGCGCTGGACGCCCCGCTCGACCTCGTCGTCGCGATCACCGAGGGCATCCCGACTCAGGACATGGCGCGGGTCTACCGCCGCCTCGGCGAGACCGACACGCACCTGGTCGGGCCGAACTGCCCCGGCGTCATCACGCCGGGCGTCGCCAAGCTCGGCATCCTCCCCGGGAACATCTTCTCGGAGGGCAACGTCGGGCTGGTCTCGCGGTCGGGGACGCTCACCTACCAGGTCGTCGACAACCTGACCGACCGCGGGCTGGGCCAGACCACCGCCATCGGCATCGGCGGCGACCCCATCATCGGCACCGACTTCATCGGCGCCCTCGAGCTGTTCGAGGAGGACCCCGACACCCACGCCGTCGTCATGTGCGGCGAGATCGGCGGTGAGGACGAGGAGGAGGCCGCCCGCTACATCGGCGAGTACATGGACACGCCCGTGGCGGGCTTCATCGCCGGCCGAACGGCCCCGCCGGGCAAGCGCATGGGCCACGCCGGCGCCATCGTCTCCGGCTCGGGCACCGGCACCGCCGAGTCGAAGATCACCGCCCTGGAGAACGCGGGCGTCCCGGTCGGCGACACCCCCGAGGAAGTCGCCGACCACGTCGAGGACATCCTGTAGGCGCGCTCGGCCCCACCCTTCAGCGGCGATCGCGGTAATTTTTAGTGCGACTGTCTACGGGAAAGATTAAACAACCTGCTGGTACAGGCGGGTGTAATGACTCGCTCGTCGGCCGCGCCGATCGAAGTGCGGTACGTCGGCGCCCCGGACCGAGCGCGCGCCGCCGCGGGCGCGCTCGACACCGAGCGCGACGCCCTCTCGGTCTCCCCGGAACCCGACCCCGGAGCGGCTCGCACAGCGGTCGCCGACGGCGACGCGGACTGTCTGGTCTGTACAGCCGCGCTGCCCGACGGCGACGCCGTCGCCCTCCTCGAGGCGCTCCGCGACGGCCACCCCGAGTTCCCGTTCGTGATCCACGCCGTCGACGGCGACGAGGCCCGGGCGGCCGCGGCCGTCTCCGCGGGCGTGACCGACTACGTGCTCGCCGACGGGCCGACCCACGGGCTGGCCGCGCTGGCCGACGCCGTCGAGGCCGGCGTCGCGGACTACCGGACGGCACGAGCCCTCGAGGAGAGCGAGGAGCACTACCGGACGCTCGTCGAGGGGAGCCACGACGGGATCTACATCTACCGGGACGACGAGTTCGTCTTCGTCAACGACCGGGTCTGCGAGATCACGGGCTACTCCGAGGCCGAGCTCGCAGACATGGAGATCTGGCAGCTGGTCCACCCCGCCGACCGCGACCGCGTACGGGCGTTCGGCGAACGCCGCCGGCGCGGCGAGCCCACGCCTGACACCTACGACGCGCGGGTCGTGACCAAGGACGGCGAGACGCGCTACCTGGAGTTCAGCGTCCAGCAGATCACCGTCGACGGCGAGTGGGCGGCCCTGGGGTCGACCCGCGACGTCACCGAGCGCCGCGAGCGCGAGCGCGAACTGCGCAACGAACAGGAGTTCATCGAGACGGTCCTGGACACCCTGGCGGACGTGTTCTTCGTGTTCACGCCCCAGGGTGAGCTGCTGCGCTGGAACCAGCAGCTCCCGAAGGTGACCGGCTACGACGACGACGAGCTGGCCGACCTGACGGTGTTCGACCTGCTGGCCGGCGAGTACTACGAGGACGCCGTCGACGCCATCCGGGAGACGATCCTGCAGGGGGCGGTCGCCATCGAGGCCGAGATCGTGACCGCAGACGGCGAGCGCGTCCCCTTCGAGTTCCGCGGGTCGCCGCTGACCGACAGCGACGGCGAGGTGATGGGCATCGCCGGCGTCGCCCGCGACATCAGCCAGCGCCTCGACCGCGAGGCCGAGCTCGCCCAGTACCGGACGATCGTCGAGGCCGTCGGCGACGCCGTCTACACGATCGACGCCGAGGGACGGTTCACGCTGGTCAACGAGGCGCTCGCCGAGATCACCGGCTACGACCAGGACGAGCTGATCGGTGAGCACGTCGCGAAGCTGATGCGCGACCGGGACGTCGAGACCGCCCGCGAGACCATCCGCGAGCTGCTGACCGCCGAGGCGGCGACCCAGTCGACCTTCGAGATGGAGGCCGTCACCGCCGACGGCGAGCACATCCCCTGCGAGGACCACATGGCCCTGTTGCCGACCGACAGCGGGTTCCGCGGCACCGCCGGCGTCGTCCGGGACATCAGCGAGCGGACCGAGCGCATCCGGCGGTTGCGCCGCCAGAACGAGCAACTCGACCAGTTCGCCAGCGTCGTCTCCCACGACCTGCGCAACCCGCTGAACGTCATCACCGCCCGGCTGGACCTGGCGCGCGAGACCGGCGACGACGAGCACTTCGAGGCGATCGAGCGCTCGGCCCGCCGCATGGAGCGGCTGATCGACGACCTGCTTACGCTGGCCCGGGAGGGCCAGACCGTCGGCGAGCTCGACGCCGTCGACCTCGGGTCGGCCGCCCGCGACGCCTGGCGACACGTCGAGACCGGGCGCGCCGAACTCGCCGTCGAGGCCGCCCCGCCCGTCGCCGCCGACGGCGACCGGCTCGCGTCGCTGCTGGAGAACCTGTTCCGCAACTCGATCGAGCACGGCGCGCCCGCCGGGGCCGACGAGACGACCGCCGAGGAGGCCGCGGCTGTCGGCAGCGCGGCCGACGCGGACCCGCCGCGGCGCGCCGACGGCGACCGTCCGGTCGGCGCCGGCGGGGCCGACCCGGCGCTGACGGTGCACGTCGGGCCCGTCACTGGCCCGGACGGCACCGTCGAGGGCTTCTACGTCGAGGACGACGGCACCGGCATCCCGCCCGAGGAGCGCGAGCGGATCTTCGAGCACGGCTACTCCAGCGAGTCCGACGGCACGGGTCTGGGGCTGGTGATCGTCCAGGGGATCGTCGAGGCCCACGGCTGGGAGATCCGGGCGACCGAGAGCGAGCGCCACGACGGGTCCACTCCGGGCGCGCGCTTCGAGATCACCGGCGTCGATCCCGCGACCTGACGGCGATAACGGGACCATACGCCCCAGGTAAGTGTCTGCTGTCCGGTGAGTTCGCGCGGCCGCTGCACCGGCCGGCCGCCGGTGGCGTCGCCGAACGACGATGCGACCGTCGGTGGCCCCGAGGGGATCGGACGGGGGGGAATCGCCGGCCGCCGCCGGATGGCGTCGGGGGCGAGGCGGCCGAACGGGGGGCGTGAACGTTCCGGTGCAGATATAAGGATTGATTCGAATTGTGCCTACTATGGCGCATACCTGCCGGGACTGCAAGCGCACGTTCGCCACGGAACTCGAACTGGAACTCCACCAGGACACGTGCGCCGACGGCCAGCTGTTCTGCGATAAGTGTGGCGAGCGATTCGCGGAGCGAACGGCCACGACGGACGGGTGGCACTATCGCTGCCCGAACGAGGACTGTGACGGCGAAGGCATCGGCGAGGACATCTACCAGGTAGCGAACGTACGCGTCGCAAAACAGTAACCCACAGCGTCGCGGTTCTCCAGCCGAGTCGCCCCGCGAGGGGCACCGCAGTCCCGCCAGACTCCACCGGCCTGTCGCGCCGACCCGCCCGGTCGGGGCCGGCCCTATTCGGAGCCGACCCGCGTTTTCCGCGCGCGCCGCATCGCCGGCGTAAGGACGCCTTACCCGGAGCCCGCCGCTCGCACATCGACCCGTGGGCGATACTGGCGATCGGCCGAGTCTCCAGCGATCGGTTTTCAGACGCTGATAATGGGGTGCCAAGGTATAGGGCCGGGGCGGGGGAACCCTCGCGCGAATGATCGAGGTCCGGGACCTGCGCAAGGAGTACGGCGGGTTCACCGCCGTCGAGGGGAGCACGTTCTCGGTGGATTCCGGCGAGGTGTTCGGTATCATCGGGCCCAACGGCGCCGGGAAGACGACGACGCTGAAGATGCTCGCCGGGCTGCTCGAACCGACAGGCGGCGACGTGTCCGTCGCCGGGCTGGCCGCCGACGACACCGAGATGCGCCGCCGGCTGGGCTTTCTCCCCGAGGAGTCGCCGCTGTACGAGGAGATGACGCCGCTGTCGTACCTGTCCTTCTTCGCCGACCTCTACGACGTGCCCGCCGACGTCGCCGACGAGCGCATGCACGACACGCTCGACCGGCTCGACCTGGACCACCGCGAGCGCCGCCTGGGCGACATGTCCAAGGGAATGAAGCGGAAGGTCGCCATCGCGCGCTCGCTGATCAACGACCCCGACGTGCTGGTCTACGACGAGCCGGCCAGCGGGCTGGACCCGCTGACGACCAACTACGTCATCGACTTCACTAGCGACCTCGGCGAGCAGGGCAAGACCATCGTCTTCAGCGCGCACAACCTCTATCACGTCGAGAGCATCTGCGACCGGGTCGCCATCATGAACGAGGGGCGCATCGTCGCCCAGGGTGACCTCGACGCGCTCCGCGAGGAGTACGGCGAGCGCGAGTACCACGTCTACACGTCGGTGCCCGTCCCCCAGAGCGTCCGTGAGGACGGCCGCCACCACCGCGTCGTCGAGTCCATGGAGAAAGTCGAAGCGACCCGAACCGCCGCCGAAGAGGCCGGCGGACGCCTGCTCGACATCCGCACCGAGGAGTCCAGCCTCGAGGCCGTGTTCCTCGACATCGCCGAGTCGGAGGGGCGGGCGTGAAGCTGCGGCACGTCCTGCGCATCGCCCGCTGGGAGGTCACAAAGAACGCCGGCGGCGTGGACCGCCGGACGGTCGCCGTGGCGGCGTTCGCCCTCCTGGTCGCCGGCCTCGTCGGCCCGTACGCCGCCGGCCAGGGCGTCGCCGTCGACCAGGGCATCTACCGGGTCGGCGTCGCCGCCGACGACCCCTACTACCCGGTCGTCGCGTCGGACCCGACGTTCGTCGCCCGCGACCCCGATCCGGACGCGCTCGGGACGAGCGTGGACGTGCTGATCCGGGGAACGGCCGTGATCCCCGCCGACACGCCGAAGGGGCGAGCGGCGGTCTCCGAACTCCGCTCGTCGGTGAAACGCGCCAACGACCGCCGGATGGCCACCGAGGCCAACCAGTCGGCGGCGTTCCCCGTTCTGGTCAGTCTGCAGTACGTCGAGCGCGCGGGCGTGCGCGATCGGCTGGCGACCGGGACCGGCGGCGGGAACGCCAGCGCCGGGCGGAACGGCGGCGATGCGAACGGCGGCGACGCGAACGCCGGCACGGGCGGGTCGAACGGATCGGGCACGGCCGGCGGCGGCCAGTCGGGCGGGACCGCGGGCGGGTCCGGGACGCAGGCGGGGAGTGGCGCGAGCGGGAGTGGTAAGATCCCGGCGGGCGGCGGGGGGATCGCCGGCGGACTGGCGGGGGCCAACGCCTCGGGCACGCCCGGGGACATCGCGCCGCCGTTCCCCTTCCAGTCGCTGGTGCTGGCGTTCGTGTTCGTGCTGCCGCTGAACTTCGTCATCCAGGCCTACGGGAGTACGATGCTCGGTGAGCGGCTGAACCGCCGGGGGGAACTGCTGCTGGTTGCGCCGGTGACGCGCTACGACGTGATCGGCGGGAAGACCCTGCCGTACCTGGCGGCCTCGCTCGGAGTCGCGGGCCTCATCGCCGCGGCCCTGGAGTTCCCCGCCGTCGATCCGGCGTCGGTCGCGGTGTCGTTGCTGGCGGTGGCGCCCATCGCCCTGCTGTTTCTGGGGGCGACGTTCGTCGGCGCGATGTTCGCCCGCTCGTTCAAGGAGCTGACATTCGTGACGGTGACGGTGACGGTCACGCTGTCGAGCTACGCGTTCGTGCCGGCAATCTTCACGAACGTCAACGCCGTCGCGCTCATCTCGCCGCTGACCATCGTCGTCCGGAACCTCCAGGACAAGGCGATCGACCCCGGCGCGTTCGCGTTCGCGACGCTGCCGCCGACGCTGTTGGCGGGCGTGCTGTTCGCGATGGGCGCCGGCATCTACCGCGAGGAGGACCTGTTCACCCAGCGGGCCATCCCGCTGAAGCTGCTCGACGCGCTTGCGGCGCGCATCCACGGCCCCGCGAGCGTCGCCGTCACCAGCGCCGTGGTGATCCCGTTCGTGTTCGTCGCCGAGCTGATCGGCGTCGCGGTGCTGTTCGCGCTGCCGTCGGCGCTGTGGGTGCCCGCCATACTGCTCGTGGTCGTCGTCGTCGAGGAGATCGCAAAGAGCCTGCACGTCTACGCCGGCTACGCCCACTCGCGGTTCGACGCCGGCCTGCGACCGGCGCTGGTCGTCGGCGCCGCCAGCGGGCTGGGCTTTTTCGTCGGCGAGAAGCTGACGCTGCTGGCCCAGCTCATCGGCCTGCCCGAGCTGCCGATCGGGCGGACCGCGCTGCTGACCGGCATCGGCACGCCGTCGATCCCCGTCGCCGTCGCGCTGCTGTTGGCGCCGCTCGTCCTGCACGTCGTGACGGCGAGCATCTCGGCCGTCGGGGCGAGTCGGAGCCGGCGGTCGTACGTCCTCGCGTTGGTGGTCGCGATGACGATCCACTTCGCGTACAACTACACGGTGGTGATCGCCAGTGGCCTTCAGTGAGCTGCTGACGGACCCGCGTGCGGTGATCGCCCGGCGAGAGCTGTCGTCGCTGTCGCGCGAGAAGACGATCGTCCTGGCGCTGTTGATCCAGCTGTTCGTCGCGGCGTTCTCGTCGTTCCTGGTGGTGGGTCTGACCTCGATGTACGACCCGCAGTCGGTCGCCTCGGGCGGCGTGCAGGTGGGCGTGACGGGCGAGGCGGCCGACTCGGTCCAGCAGGCCGCTACGGAGGTCGACGGCGTTGCGCTGAGGACCTACCCCGACAACGCGTCGGCGACGGCGGCGTTCCGGAACGGGCGGGTCGACGTGGTTCTGGTCGCCCAGCGGCTGCCGGACACGCGAGTCGGGGTGACCGCGACCGTCCCCGAGGGGAGCCTGCGGACGACGCTGCTGGTCGTGCAGGTCCGGCGGCTGCTGGACGTGCTCGAACGCCAGCAGCGCGTGGCGCGGGCGCCTCACCTGGACGCGCCGGTGGTACCGATGCCGCCGTCGGTGCCGGCCAGCCCGTACTTCGGGTTCACCTACACCATCCTGGTGCCGCTGTTGCTCTTTTTGCCCCCGTTCATCAGCGGCTCGGTGGCCGTCGACGCCGTCACCGAGGAGATCGAGCGCGGGACCATGGAGCTATTGCGGGTGGCGCCGGTCACGCTCGGGGACATCGTCGACGGGAAGGCCGCTGCCATGATCGTGCTCGCGCCGCTCCAGGCGGTGCTGTGGATCGCCCTGCTGGCGTTCAACGGGATCAGCGTCGCCCACGTCCCGCTGCTGGTGCTGACGGTGACGGCGATGGCCGTCACGGTCGTCGCCGTCGGCGTCGGGCTCGGACTGGCCGTCGGCGAGCGCCGGACGGCCCAGCTGATCTACTCCGTCGGGGTGCTGGCGCTGTTCGGCGCGGCCGTCCTGTTGCCGGAACACCCGGCGACGACGGTCGCCAAGCTGGCGATCGACAGCCCGACGGCGACGACGTACGGCCTCGTGGCGCTGTACGCGGTGCTCGCCGTGGGGCTGTACGCGGCCGTTCGGCGCTACGTCGGCGGAGTCGACGCCGAGTCGCTCTGAGGGAACGAGGTAGTTTTTTCATCGCGCCGGCCGCCACCACGGGCATGGAGTACACGACCCTCGGTTCGACCGGCGTGGAAGTCAGTCGGCTCTGTCTCGGCTGCATGAGCTTCGGCACGCCCGAGTGGCGCGAGTGGGTGCTCGACGAGGAGGAGGCCCAGCCGATCATCGACCGGGCGATCGACCTGGGGATCAACTTCTTCGACACCGCCAACATGTACTCGACGGGCGAGTCCGAGCGCGTGCTGGGCAACGCGCTCGAGGGCCGCCGCGAGGAGAGCGTCGTCGCCACGAAGGGCTACTTCCAGATGGACGACGACGATCCCAACTCCGGCGGGCTCTCGCGGAAGGCCATCGAGCAGGAACTCGACGCCTCCCGGCAGCGCCTGGGCATGGACACCATCGACCTCTACCAGATCCACCGCTGGGACTACAAGACCCCGATCGAGCAGACGCTGCGGGCACTGGACGACGCGGTGCGCCGCGAGAAGGTCCGCTACATCGGCGGTTCGTCGATGTGGGTCCACCAGTTCGCCGACGCGCTCGCGACGAGCGACGCGCTCGGCCTCGAGCGCTTCGCCACCATGCAGAACCACTACAACCTCGTCTACCGCGAGGAGGAACGCGAGATGCTGCCGTTCTGCCAGACGGAGGGCGTCGGCGTCATTCCGTGGAGCCCGCTGGCCCGGGGCTACCTCACGCGCCCGCACGACGAGGTCGACGCGACCACGCGCGGAGAGACCGAGGAGCACCTCTACGAGCACCCCTACATGGAGGGGGGCGGGCCGGAGATCAACCGCCGGGTGCAGGAACTGGCCGACGAGTACGACGCCACGATGGCCCAGATCGCCCTGGCGTGGGTGCTGGACAAGGAGTGGGTCGACGCGCCGATCGTCGGCACGACGAGCGTCCAGCACCTCGAGGACGCCGTCGAAGCGCTCGACATCGACCTGACCGAATCGGACGTCGAGTGGCTCGAGGAGCCCTACGAACCGCTGCCGGTCTCCGGTCACGAGTAAACGGGTGGGGGTGTTGGGATGACTGACGCCACCTGGCACGACCAGCCCGGCGCGACGCCTCTCGAGTACGTGCCCCCGGACTACTACCCCGCGGGCAGCGCCGCGTGGTTCGAGATTCCGGACGGACGGGACGCCGGCAAGCGGCTGTTCGTCCGCGACAGCGTCCACGGCGGGGACGCGGACGGCGAGCCGACGGCAGACAGCGACGCGAGCCCCGAGCACACCGTCGTATTCGTCCACGGCAACCCGGAGAACTCCTACACGTGGCGCGGCGCGATCGACCACCTGGACGCCCGCGCCGACGAGCCGGTGCGCGTGGTCGCGATGGACCACGTCGGCTTCGGGCTCTCGGACCCCGCGAGCTACGAGATGGTCTGCATGGACCACGCGCGCAACCTCCGCCAGCTGATCGCGGCGATGGACCTGCGTGACGTGACGCTGGTGATCCACGACTGGGGCGGCCCGATCGGCGTCGGAGCGTTCCTCGAGCACCCCGACCGGGTCGCGAACCTCGTGGTCACCAACAGCACGGTCTTCCCGATCCCGGACGACGGCTACACCTACCCGGGAACCTACCCGACGCGAATCCTGCCGTGGTCGCGCATGCCCGACGTCGTCCCGGACGCCTTCTGGGGCGACCTGGCCTCCTACGCCGTCTTCCGGTCGCCCTGCGGCCCGGTTCGGCTGCTGGGCGGGTTCGCGGGCCACACCGCCCTCCAGCAGCTCGGGTGGGTCCCCGACCGCGACCCGCTCGCCAGACGCGTGTTCGCCGAGCAGTTCCGCCACCCGGTCAACGCTCGCAGCTCAAAGCGATTCGTCCGCCAGACCCGCTCCTGGGCCGAGGGCAACACCTACGAGGAACCGGACCTCGGCCCGCGGGACACCGCGCCGTTCTACGAGGGGATGCAGTCCGACCTCCCGGCCCAGTGGGGACCCGACGGACGCGAGATCGGCGTGCGCGCCGTCGTCGGCCGGTGGGACCCCTGCGGGAAGGCCTCGACCGTGGCGCGCTGGCGGGAGGCGCTCCCGCAGCTCGGTAGGCACGTCACCGCGTTCGACGACGTCGGTCACTTCGTCGAGGAGGAGCAGCCGGGCGCCGTCGCCGCGGCGATCCGCGACGTCGCCGGGATCTGATCGATCGCGCCGGCCGGCCACCCCGACCGCTCGGGCTCACCCGCCGCGGACGTCGGCGGCGACCGCGCCGATCGTTTCGTAGTCCTCGTCGCTGTAGGCGACCACGGCCACGTCCGTCAGCGAGTCGGGCTCGAAGGCGTCGATCTCCTCGCAGATGATGGCCGCGCCCTCGGTCAGACTGAACCCGGCGACGCCGGTCCCCAGCGCGGGCAGGACGAGCGACTCGCAGTCGAGTTCGTCGGCGCGGGCCAGCGTGTTCCGCGTGGCGTCGCGGATGCTCTCGGCCGTCGCCTGTCCGCCGGCGGGCATCGCGGCGGCGTGGATCACGTATCTGGCGTCGAGGTCGTAGGCGTCGGTCACCGCGACCGCGCCGAGGTCGACGGGGCCCTTCGCGACCGCTTCCTTGTTCAGTGCGTCGCCGGCCGTCCGCTTGAGCGCGCCCGCTACCCCGGAGCCCATGCGCAGGCTCGTGTTCGCGGCGTTGACCAGCGCGTCCGCTCGCTGGGCGGCGATGTCGCCCTGGATCACCTCGAACTCCATGCCCAAGGGGTCGCGGGCCAGCGGGAAAAAAGCCCACCGCGACCGACCACGAGCGCGGCGCCTCAGCCCTCGATCGCGATCTGGACGGCCTCGTCGTCGTCGCCGGCCAGGACGGGCAACCGGACTTCGAGGGTCTCCCCGGTCACCGCGGCGTCGATGCCGTCGGGGTCGATCGACCGCGGGAACGAAAGCGAGCGCTGGTAGACGCGCGTGCGGCCGTCGTCGTCGACGCGTTCTGCCTCGACGTGCAGGCGGTTGTTGTGCCAGGTCACGTCCAGGTCCGCGGCGTCGTACTCGCGGAGTTCGATCAGGACGACGTAGGCGTCGGGCTCGCGGAACAGTTCGATCTCGTGGTCGAGGACGTGCTCGGTCATAGTACACCTGAGGAGAGGCGCGCAAGCGGCTTCAACCGGCGACCCGGTTCCTACGCGGTGGGAACGGTCGCGCCCGCCGACCGAGTCCCCGATAGTTGCGCCCTGGCGCCGATCACTACACGCAAGGCCTATACTTGCCGGCGTGGTGGTTGCGTTCGATGAGGCGGCGATCGCTGCTGGCGTCGGTGGGCGCGGGCGCGGCGGGGCTCGCGGGCTGTCTGGGCGGGAACTCCGGGTCCGGAAAGACGAAGGGGACGGCCACGAGCACGCCGGAACCGGCACCGGCGACGTCGTTCACCCTCAAGTCGATCGACGCGAGCCCGAAGATAGGGCTGGGCATCCCCTACGACGTCACGCTCACCGTCGAGAACACCGGCGAGCACGCCGGCGTCTTCCGCGCGCCGGTGCAGGTCCGGAAGAGCGACGGGAAGGGGTTCCAGACCGTTACGACCGCGCTGATCTACGCCGAGGCCGGCGAGACCCAGCGGGCGACGGTCACGCTCTCGGCGTTCCAGACCATCAGCACCGTCGACGTCCGGGTCGCCAACCCGAACAACACGTGGTCGGTCGACGTCGTCGGCCCGCACCTGCCGTTGGGGACCCCCTTCCGCGTCGACAGCATGCGCATCGCGTACACCGACGTCCGGCTGCGCGACGTCTACACCTACCACGGCGCGACCTACCGCCCCTCCGACGGCAAGACGCTGGCCGTGGCGACCGTCGAGCTGGCCAATTCCAGAGGCGACGCCCGCTGGATGCCCAACGTCCGGGGCTTCACGGTCGTTGCCGACGGGGGCCGAAACGAGGCGCTGACGAGCGTCGCTTACGACCAGAAGATCCTCGACCGCGGCGACAGCTTCACGTGCACGCTGCCGTTCGAGGTACCGACCGAGGCCGAGCCCGACGCGCTCGTCTTCCGCTACGACGGCCAGCGCCAGAACCGCTACGCGCTCTGGAGCCGGCGGTTCTAGTCCCAGAACGACTGCGTCCGGGCGTATTGGCGCTCCTGGGCCAAAATGTCCCGGTAGAACTCGTCTTCGTCCTCCCGGAGCTTGCCGATGATCCGCGCGGCGTTGTGGGGGCCGACGCCACGGGCCGCCAGCGCGATCACCGCCTGTTTGCCGTGGCTCTGGACCAGATTGGCCGCCTGATAGGCTCGCCGGGTCTGCTTGTCCTGCTCGTCGTCCTTCTCTCCGGCCCTGACGGCTTTGACGACCTCGTCGGCCCAGGGATTCAGCGCCGCGACGCGCGTCGAGCCGCAGTTCGGACACGTCGGCTGGTCCGAGACCCGCTTGACCTGGCGTTTCGTCTCCCAGTCCTGGCAGTGCAGACAGAAGAGCAACACCCGGTCGTCCTGGATTCGCTCGCGCACCGTCTGGATGACGCTGGCGTCGGCGTTCTCGGGCGCCAGCAGCTCCCGGCCCGAGGAGCGCCCGCCGCGGCCGATCGGGGTTCGCTCCGGGACGGTCGCGAGTTCCAGCTCGCCGGACTGCAACCGTTCGAGGACGTCGCTGGCGGCGTCGACGGCCAGGTCCTCGTGGAGGAGCTCGCGGACGGCCTCGTCGTACATCGGCGTGTCCTCCATGGCGTCGAGCAGGCGCCCTCGGCCGAACCGGCGGGCGCTGCCCTGCTTGTATGTCTTGAGCGCGCCGAACTTCGCGGCGACCTGCGCCAGCTTGAACTTCAGCGCGTCGGCGTGTTTCAGGCTGAGCTCGATCAGCGCGCCGACGTGTGCGGGGTCGGTCTCCTCGATCACGTCGAGGACGTCCGAGACGGTCACGCCGCTTGGGACCTCGAGTCCGATCCGGTAGGGGTCGACCTCCAGCCCCACCGACGACCCCGTCCGCTGGCCGATCAGCGCCGAGAGCAGCCGGCCGAGCGTCTCGTTGACGGTGTGGCCGAAACAGGCGTTGAGCACCACCTCGCGGCCGTAGGACTCGACGAGGACGCGGTCGCCGGTCGGCATCGTCGCCTCGTGGCGCGCGAGCTGGTCGAGCGCTTCCGCGACGGTGTGCTCGTCGGCGGGGTAGCGCCGGCAGAGGTCTCGCGCGACCGCGTCGACGTCGGCACCGTCGGCGAGTTGGGACCCGGCGACGCCGCGGATTTCGCCCACCTCCTGGGCGACGTCGTAGGGGACGGGGATCTCCTGGCCGACCCAGGAGGGGACCTCGCCGGCCGGGTCCTCGACGGGCGAGACCAGCACTTCCTCCTCGTCGTCGTCGACCTCGGTGATGCGCCACATTTCCCCGCCCTGGATGAACACCTCGCCGGGCGCCGCGAAGTTGACGACGAACTTCTCGTCGAGGGTGCCGACCTGGCGCCCGCTGGCCATGTCCTTCACCCGGTAGGTGGCCTCGTCGGGGATCATCGAGAGGTTGTGGTAGAAGTACTGCCAGGTACCCCGGCGTTTCTGAACGCTGTCGGCGCCTTCCTCCAGCCAGACGACGCGGTTCTCCGCGAGCTGGCGGACCACGCCCTTGAACGTCTCTTCGTCGAGGTCGCGGAACGGGTAGGCGCGCGTCACCACGCTGTAGGCCCGCATCGCCGACACCTCGCCGAAGTCCATCACGAGGCCGGCGATCTGGTTGGCGACGGTGTCTAAGCTGCCGTGGTGGATGTTCGCCGGCTCGACCTGCCCGTCGACGGCCTGGCGGGCGATCGCCAGCGCCTCGAAGGTGTCGTCCGGGCGGGTGGTGATTATCGTGCCAGCCGACACCTCGTCGCGGCGGTGGCCCGCGCGGCCGATCCGCTGGAGCAGGCGCGAGACCTGCCGCGGGCTCTGATACTGGACGACGTGGTCGATGCTCCCGACGTCGATACCCAGTTCCATCGATGACGTACACAAAAGCGCCGACAGCTCGCCGGCCTTGAAGCGGTCCTCGACGCGGATGCGCGCCTCCTTGGCCAGCGAGCCGTGGTGGACCTCGATGTCGGTGCCCAGTTCCTTGAATCGCGAGCCAAGCGCCTCGGCGGTCTGGCGCGTGTTGACGAACACGAGCGTCGAGTCGTGGTCGTCGACGATCTCGTCGATCGCGCGGACGTGGCTGGCGACGTCGGCGTTGGTCATCAGTTCGGAGGCAAGCCGCTCGTCGGCGTCGGTGATCTCGGGTTCGAGGACGCGGACGTCCAGTCGACTGCCGACGTCGACCTCGACGATCTCGCAGCCGCGATCGCCCGTGAGGAATTTCCCGACCTCCGCGGGGTCGCCGACGGTTGCCGACAGCCCGATGCGCTGGAAGGGACCCGAGACCTCGACCAGGCGCTCCAGACCGACGGTCAATTGGGCGCCGCGTTTGGAGGCCGCGAGTTCGTGGACCTCGTCGATCACGACGTGTTCGACGTCCGCCAGCGCCCGCCGCAGCTTCTCGCCGGTGAGCATCGCCTGCAGCGACTCGGGCGTGGTCACCAGCACGTCCGGCGGGTCGTCGGCCTGCTTGCTCCGCTGGTACTGGGTCGTGTCGCCGTGGCGGACGTCCACCTCGACGTCCAGGGTCTCGCCCCACCACTCCAGTCGGTCGCGCATGTCCCGGTTCAGCGCCCGCAGCGGCGTGATGTAGAGCGCGCCGATGCCGAACCGGTCGGTACCTTCGAGGGCATCGAACACCGGCAGCATGGCGGTCTCGGTCTTGCCCGTCCCGGTGGGCGCGACGATGAGTCCGTGTTCGCCCGCGAGCAGCGGCGAGATCGCGCGGCGCTGGGGCTCGGTGGGCGTCTGGAAGCCGCGTTCGGACAGCGCCGTCCGCACGGGGTCGCCGAGTTCCGCGAACGCCGCAGCCGTCCCCGCGTCAGCCATCGACGGTACCAGGGGAGCGAGCCGATTAAGGACACCGCTTTCGCCGTTCGACCCCGAGCCGGCCGCTCACACCTGCTCGTAGGGGCCCAGCCGCGTGCCGTCCAGCAGGTACGCCTGCCCGTCGGCCAGCCCCGCGGGGAGGAAGGGAGCGAGGAAGGACTGGCCCGGGACGTTGATCCACGTCCCGCCGGTGAGGTCGTTGAACGCCGGAAAGACGACCAGTTCGCCCTCGACGGCGAGGTCCGCGTCGTGAAACTGCTCGAAGGGCTCGGCAGCGAGGTCGCCGCGGAGCCACGCGCGCTCGACGCGAGCGCCGCCGACTTCGTCTTCGAGGCGGACCATCGGGTGCTCGTGGCCGACGCAGAGGACGTCCGCCGCGAGCACGTCCGGGGCGGGCCAGGTGTGGCCGTGCGCGAAGCCGACGTCGCCGATCCGCGTCCCGAAACTCGGCGTGATCTCGACGTCCCCGTCGGCTGCGGCCACCACGTCCTCGAAGGCGCCGTCGTGGTTGCCCTTCACGAGCGTGACCGCCGCGCGGTCGGTGACGTCGGCGAGCAGGCGGTCGATCTCCTCGCGCTCGGTCGGCCCGGGGTCGCCGATGTCGTGACCCAGGTCGCCGAGGACCACCAGCCTGTCGGCGCCGGTGCGATCCAGCAGGTCCAGCACCGCGTTGCGGCGCTCGCCGGAGTGACTGCGAACCTCCACGCCGTCCTTGCGGAAGCCGAACTCGATGCCCGCGTGGTAGTCGGCGATCACGAGCGCGCGCTCGCCGGGGAGGTCGGCGACGGCGGCGGGCTCGCCGGGAACCGGTTCGACGGCCATCAGATGGGCTTGAGCGTCTCCTCGTCGGGCTCGTAACACCGGCCGTCCATCAGCGCGTCCTGGACGGCGTCCTCGACGTCGCCCGGGTCCGCGCCCGTGGTCTCGACGACGGTCGCGATCACGCCGTCGCGATCGGCCCCGTCGCCGTCGTCCAGATCGCGCATCGCGTCCATCACCGCCTCCACGAGGTCGACGTCCGCCGCGTCCGCCTCGGCCGCCTCGTCGTCTTCGGATTCAGGGTCGGACTCCGCTTCCGGTTCGGGCTCCGCTTGCGCGTCGGCGTCTGCTTCCGGTTCCGGCTCGGGTTCGGCCTCGGTCGCGGGTTCCGATTCGGGGTCGGGGGTCTCGATGCCGGCCTCGCCGGGCTCTTCGACCTCGGTCCCCGTGGAGAACTCGGTGCCGAACTCGTCCTCGATGCGCTCGCGTTCGTCGTCGTCCAGATCGAACTCCCCGGGCTCGAAGTCGCCGATGTCGTCGTCATCGGCCCCGTCCGCGGCCGAGCTCGCCCCGCCTGCTGCCGGTTCGGGCTCTGCGCTCTCGGCGGTCGTCGGTTCAGGCTCTGGTTCGGGCTCTGGCTCGGGTTCGGACTCGGTCGCGGGCTCTGATTCGGCGTCCGCGACCGGTTCGGGGTTCTCGGCCGCCGGTTCGGGTTCTGGTACGACCGCCGGTTCCGGCTCGGACGCCTCGACCGCCTCGGTTGCCCCGATATCGGTGGACTCGGTCCCGGTGGATTCGGTCTCGGTGGACTCGATATCGGCAGTTTCGGCGGACTGGGTCTCCCCGGTCGACTCCGTGGGCGCGCTTTCGGGTTCGGTCGTCGCGTCGGTCCCAGTCGCGGCGTCCCCGGCGCTCGCGGTCGCCGTCGGGCGCGGGCCCGCGTCGTCGAGGTCCAGCTGCGGCAGGTCCGCGAGCGTGGTCGAGCCCTCGGCGTCGGGGCCGACGGACAGGGATTCGACCTCGTCGCGGTCGCCAGCGACGACCCGGGCGGCGTCCAGCGCAGTCTCGCGCAGGGCGCCCAGGTACGTCGGGGTCGAGCCGTAGTGCTCGATCGCCATGGCGATCCCCGATGCCAGGCCCTCGTCGACGCCGTTCTCGGCGAGCAGGGCGCGTAGTTCGTCGCCGCGCTCCTCGCGACCGAGCGCGGTCGCGAACGTGGTCACGCGGTCGACGGTCTGTTGGGTGGTCTGGACGACCCAGCGGTCGCGCGTCTCGGCGTCGACCTCGTTGATGCTCTCCGGGCGGATCGAGGTGTAGACGACCTCCGAATCGTCGGGCTGGAAGGTGCGGGCCTTCCCGGTGACGGCGACGAACGCCGGCGGCTCGGCGCGCTCGAGGAAGGCGAGTTCGTCGGGCTGGTACTGGCCGGCGTAGATGACGAACGCGCCCGTGGGGTCGACCACGCGGGCGCGCAGCACTTCCTCGTTGACTTCCTCGACCTCCGTGAGCACGCCGACGACGAACAGGCGGTTGACCCGTGCACCGGTCGGTGTGACGACGTAGTTCGGCGCGCGCTCCTCGTCGCTCTCCGAATAGGAGAAGTCGGCGTCGTCGTACTCGGCGGCGAACACGCGCCAGGCGACCTCGCGGCGGCCCGCACCGCCCTGTTCGTCGTCGCCGGCGCTCATCGGGCGACCTCCGCGAGCAGGTCGCGGGCGCGGGTCGCCGGGTCGTCGTCGCTGCGGGCGAACTCGCTGGCGTCGAGGTTCGCACCGTACTCGTCGACCGACAGCGACCCGCGTACGCGGTACTCGTGGCCGACGATGCGCTCGCCGATCGTCTCGGCGACGACGGCCTGGTCCATCGCGTCGCGGGCGTGTTCCCTGGCGTCCTCGAGGTCACCGCCGTACACCTTGGCGGTTAGCTCGTCGTCGAGGACGACCGTCACGGTGCCCGTGCCGTCGTCGAGGATGGCCTTCGTCCGGAGGTCGTCCTGGCCCTCGACCGCGCCGTGGCTGCGGCACTGGCCCTTCTGGATGACGCGCCCGCACTCGGGGCAGCGCTGGATGAGCCCCGACCCGTCGCGGATGGCGATGACGTTGCCGGCGAGCTCGACGTCGTAGGCGCCGCCGCGCTCGACGGCGTCGCGGACGGCCATGCGCTCGGGCTCGTCGCGGGCCTCGACCGGCGCGTCGAGCGCCTCGACCGTCGAGAACTCCGAGAAGTTCACTGAAGGGACGCCACGGAACTCCCGAACGTAGGCGTTCTCGACGCGGATCGAGGCCCCCTCCTCGACGCCGGGGCGGGGCTCCCAGTCGGTGAACGGGAGCCGTGCGGACTCGTCGGCGAGCGTGCCGCTGAGGATCTCGGTCTCGCCGTCGCGGCCGTCGATCACCTTCGACTCGCACTCCAGGACCAGCACGTCGAGGGTGACGCCGCGGTCGCCCGGCGAGAGGTCGGCGAGGGCGGCGTCCCCGCCGATCGGGTACTCGATGGCGAGGTCCTCGTCGACGCGCTCGACGTCCGTGCTCTCGCCGAGGTTGAGCTCGGGTTCGCCCTCCCACTCGCGGACGCCGGCGTTGCCGGCGCGGATGGTCTCGCCGGGCTCGAGGGCGAAGTCCTCCCAGGCGGTGTAGGAGAGCTTGCCCGTCTCGTCTGCGAGTTCGCCCTCGAAGATGACGTGGTCCTCCCCGCGGTAGTTGATCGGGCGCTTCCCGACGGTGAGGACGGTCGCAGTGACCGTGACCGAGGAGTCCTCGGTCGAGACGTCGGCGACGTCGACGGCGCTGGGCGCGCCGCCACCCGCAGAGCCGTCACCGTACTTCCGGCGGAGGCTCTGTTTGGCCTCGTCCATCGGGACGCTGTAGTTCACCAGGTTCTGCAGGTCGGCTTTGACCTCCTCTTTGTCGACGCCGAGGTCGGAGGCGAGTTCCTCGGCATGATCGTCGAGTTCCATCGGGCGTGGGTTGGGAGGGACGGTACAAAAATCGTTGCCGTCGGGCCGACCCTCGAGTCGATCGCGGGCTTAGGTCGCCGACACGTCCGAGTCGTCAGCGAAGTCGCGGTCGGGCGTAGCGGGCTCGCCGGGACGACCGCGGTACCGGTGGTAGACCGTCCAGGCGAGCGCGCCGAAGCCCAGCAGGAAGGCACCCAACTCGAACAGCCAGCCGACGAACGGGACCCGCGTGAGGACGGCCAGCGCGAGCAGCCCGACCAGCAGCGCCAGCCACTTGTTCTCGGCGTCGACCTGTTCGAGCAGCCAGGTGCCGACCGCGATGCGGCCGTAGACCGCACCGACCCAGACGAACAGCGCGAACAGGCCGAAGCCAAGCAGCGCGACGGGGATGCCGATGATCGTGATCGCGATCAACGCGAGCACGATCGGGATCCCGATCATGGCCAGCAGACTGACCCCGCCGCTGTACAGCGGCTCGTCGAGCGCCCGCTCGGTCACCCGCCCCGAGAACGCCGGCAGCAGCCCCAGGAGGACGATCCCTAGCACGGCGTTCGCCAGGAACCCGTAGACGTCGAAGACCCACCCCGGGACGAACGGGCCGGCGACGGGGCCCTGGACGGACGCGCCCTGCGAGACCGTCCCGCCGACGACGGCGCCGTCGCGGCGGACCAGCGTCCCGTCGTAGCGCAGGTTGCCGTCGACGCGCGCGGTGTCGGCCAGGGTGATGCGGTCGGCGCCGATCTCGGCGTTACCGCCGATCCGCCCGGCCACGAGCACGCTGCTGGCGCCGGCGTTGAAGTTGCCGCCGACGCGGCCGTCCGGACCGAGCGTCACGTCGCCGCCCGCGGCGTTGACGTTGCCGTCGACCCGGCCGTCGATGCGGACGTTCCCGCCGGCGGCGTTGAGGTCGCCGGTGACCGTCCCGCGGACGATCACGCTCCCGCCGAAGGCGTTCAGGTCGCCGGTGACGGTCTCGCCGCGCTCGACGACGACCGTGTTGCCCGTCCGATCCTCGGCCGCCGCCACCCCAGGCACGACCACCAGCGCCACCACCAGGACGAGCAGGAGCGGCCTGCCCGCCGACCGAATGCGTTCGCGCATTGCTCTGCCCGCAACGTCCACGGCCGCCCGGATATACCTACGCGTGGGTCCAGACCCCGCCCGCGCACCGAAACACGGTTGGGCGACGGGTGGGAACGAGCGGCCATGCGGGTCGTCGTCAACGCCGCCATGAGCGCCGACGGGAAGCTGTCGTCACGCGAACGCACGCAGATCGAGATCAGCGGGCCGGCCGACTTCGAGCGGGTCGACCGCCTGCGCGCCGAGAGCGACGCCGTGATGGTCGGCGTCGGCACCGTGCTGGCCGACGACCCCTCGCTGACGGTGGACGACCCCGACCGCCGCGCCGAGCGCGAAGCCGCGGGCGAGCCCGCCAATCCCGCCCGGGTCGTCGCTGATTCGCGCGTCCGCACGCCGCCGGACGCCCGCGTCCTCGACGACGAGGCGCTGACCTACCTGCTCGTCAGCCAGGCCGCGCCGACGGACTTCGTCGAGCAGATGGAGGCCGCCGGCGCGACCGTCATCGCCACCGGCGAGGAGCGCGTCGAGCCGACGACCGCCCTCGCCAAGCTCGAAGGCGAGGGGATCGACCAGCTGATGGTCGAGGGCGGCGGCGAGCTCATCTTCTCGCTGTTCGAGGCGGACCTGGTCGACGAGCTGTCCGTGTTCGTCGGCCCGAGGATCATCGGGGGCCGCGACGCGCCGACGCTGGCCGACGGCGACGGCTTCACCGAGGACTTCCCCCAGCTGTCGCTGCGCGACGTCGAGCGGCTGGACGAGGGGGTCCTCCTGCGGTGGGACGTCCCCTGAGAAGGTACCGGCTCAGTGCTGGTGGCCGGTCATCTCGCCGAAGCTCTGGCCGAAGCGCTCCTCGAACAGCTCGTTTGTGACGTCCTCGGCGTCTTTGATCTGCTGGCTGGGCTCGCCCTGGGCGTGGTGGATCGCGCCGTGGATCCGCTGGGCCAGCCCGAGCATCGCGATGTCGCCGATGATCTCCGGGTCGCTGTCGCCCTCCTCGCGGAGCATGTCCAGGACCACGGCCGGCACGGTCAGCTCGTCGCTCTCGCCGCCCTCGCTCGCGATCTCGAGTGTCACAGTCTCGTCTGCCATGGGCTCCCTTCGAGAAGGGCCCTAAAGCATCTGTTGGGTCCGCGATCCGGCGCCGGGGCCGGCACGGTCGCCCGGGCGACTCACTCCACGTCGACTCGCTGGAAGTACTCGCGGGCGAAGAGTACGAGGGCCACCGCGGCGAGCAGCAGAATCGCCGCGCCCGTCCAGTCGTACTCGCCGCGGACGAGGATCGCCGTCGGGTCGTAGTACCGGGTCGGCGAGAGCGCGCCCGCCCAGTCGTAGTCGGAGCTGACCGACACCGAATCGACGAGAAAGAGCGCGAAGAGCAGCCCGAGAGCCCCGCGCTGGGCCGTGTCCGCGCGGTGCAGCGCCACCGAGAACACGAGCCCGATCGCAGCGCAGGCCAGCAGGTACGGCAGCGACAGCACATGCACCATCGTCAGGTCGATGACGTCGATGGGATCGCCGACGGCGACCGTGCCGGCGTAGACGACGACGGCGCCGACGACGTTGACGGCGACCATCGGCGCAAGCAGGGAGAGGAACTTCTCGGCGACCACGCGCCGCCGCGAGATCGGCGTCGAGAGCAGCAGGTCCATCCGGCCGCGCTCGACGTCGCTCGCCACGACCCCGCCAGCGAGGTACGCGAAGTACAGCCCGAGCAGCAACACCCAAGCGAACTGGTACAGCTCGGTGGCGAGGAAGCCGCCGATCGTCGTCATGGCCTCGACGCCGAAGGCCGCCCGGAAGGCCGGCGGCATCGACGCGACGTACGTCTCGAAGTCGACGCCGGAGGCCTGCACGCTCGGGAAGAACGCGACCATCAGCGCCGCGAGCGCGGCGAGCATGACGGCGAGGGCGGCCGTCCCGCGCCAACGCCGCCGCGTCTCGTAGCTCGCCAGTTCAAGCATCGGCGGCCTCCGCGCCCCGCGATCCGTCCTCGCCGTAAAAGCGCATGAACACGTCCTCCAGGGGCGCCTCCTCGATCTCGAAATCCTGGACGTGGAACGACTGCAGGCGGTCGAGCAACTGGTCGTACTCGCCGGTGAACGTGAACGAGACGGTGCCGTCGACGGTGACGTCGTGGACCCCGGGCAGGTCGAAGTCGTCGGGAGCGACGTCCTCGTCGACCACCACGCGGACGTGTTTGCCGCTGCGCGCCAGCAGGTCCGCGACGGACTCGACGGTCACGAAGCGGCCGTCGCGGACGATGCCCACCCGGTCGCAGACCCGCCGGACCTCGCTGAGGACGTGACTGGAGAAAAACACCGTCGTTCCGCGGTCCTGCTCGGCGGCGAGGAACTCGTAGAAGCGCTCCTGGAGCAGCGGGTCCAGCCCGCTGGTTGGCTCGCCCATGATCACCAGCTCCGGGTCGTGCATGAACGCCAGCACGATCGCGAGCTTCTGGCGGTTGCCCCGCGAGTACTCGCCGATGCGGCGGTCGACCGGCGCGTCGAAGGTCTCGAGCAGCTCCTGGCTGCGGGCGTCGCCCTTCAGGTCGGCGTGGAGGGCGATCACCTCCCGGCCGCGTGCGCCCTCGTCGAGCGCGGGATCGCTCGGGAGGTACCCGATCCGGCGCTTGGCGTCGCCCAGCGCCGCCTCGTCGGTCACGTCGACGCCGAGGACGCGCGCCCGGCCGCCCGTCGGGTGCAGAAATCCCAGCAGCGTCCGGATCGTCGTAGTCTTACCGGCGCCGTTCGGGCCGAGGTAGCCGAAGATCTCGCCGTCCTCGACGGCGAAGCTGAGGTCCTCGATGCCGCGGACGTCGCCGTAGTACTTGGTCAGGCCCTCGGCCTCGATTGCGGTCACGGCCGAGGGTTCACCTGCCAGTCGCTTGTAAATTAGCCCCGATTCCCGGGCCGAGAGAAGCGTCGCCGGGAGCGCCTCGCGTCAGTCGTCGGCTTCGGCGCTCGTCGCCTCGGTCTCGCCGGCCGACGCCGTGACGTGGGACTCGAGGTACTCGTCGGCGTCGATGGCGGCCTTCGAGCCCATTCCGCCGGCGGTGATCGCCTGCTGGTAGTAGTAGTCGACGACGTCGCCGGCGCCGAAGATGCCCTCGACGTCCGTCTCGGTCTGGCCGCCGCCGCGGCCGCCTGCGGTCCGGAGGTACCCGTCCTCGTCCATCTCGACGCCCGTCCCCTCGAGGAAGTCCGTGTTGGGGGTGTGACCGATGGCGAGGAAGACTGCACCGACGTCGAGCTCGAAGGTCTCGGTGTCGGGGTCGTCGGGCTTGTCGGTCGGGTGACCCGCCGGGTTGCGCACGAGGTCGACGTGGTCGACGCCGTCCTCGGGCGTGCCGTGGATCTCGGTGGCCTCGGTGTTTCGCATGATCTCGATGTCGCCGGCCTCGACCTTCTCCTGGACGCGGTCGATCCAGTAGTCCTCGGCGCGGA